>JAAEMS010000161.1 GCA_024225275.1 Actinomycetes bacterium | reverse complement strand
GTCACCGAGCCGGCGAACTGGGGCGGGGGGCGGTCGGGATATCGGGATACCCGGTAGGGGATGGTCTTCCCGGTCGCGGTCGCGGTCTCGTGGGCCGGGACACGGTGAGCGGGCCCTTGTTTGGCGTTGTTCGGTGGTGGCCGGGCCCCGGAGTGGCGTTCAGGTCAGTCCGGCAGCCACGGCGATTGGGTCGAACCAGTGTTGTGCCATTGGGTGTTCAGGTCGATCGAGGCCGTCGAGAAGCGAACGCAAGAGCTCTTGTGCTCGAGGATTCAGTTGAACGTCTTCGATCCTCTCGTAGAAGCCCCAGAATCCCTCGAACCGGTTCTCGGGTGTCCACTCGGTTCCTCTTGTGACCTCGTCCGACTTGAGGGTCAGCGCCAGGCGTTCGAGGGTGGCCACGACCAGCTCCTCGTCTCCGCATTCGAGCGCGTACCCCACGAGCTTCCCTGCCGATAGGACCGTGGGGGTCGTCGGAAGAAGAAACGTGACCAGTGATGTGAGGTCCGTTGCGGCATCAATCATCGGTGCGATGTGCTGTTGCCAGCTGGTAGCCACAGCGGTCGGCAAGTCGGCTCGGGCGAGGAGGCCTTCGTCGGTGTAGTTGTTCGGGTTGAGGTATCGCCAGTCGTACCCGATGCCGCTCGTGAGGCTTGCCAGCGAAGTGGATCCTGCACAGCGGTGGGAGCTCGCCGGCGAGACGGGAAGCACCCAGCTGATGGTGGCTCGCCAGGCCCCGTCACCCGGAACCTGCCGACGTGACGGTTCGATCTCTATCCGAAGCTCGCGTTCCTCGTCCTGGTAGGACCAGTTCAGACCGCGTTTTCGAAAGCCACGGGCCTTGAGCCCCGATGTCAGGGTGTGCTGAAGCGCCTCGTCGAGAGCGGCGCGTCCGGGTGACTTCGCCATCTCGTCAACCTAGTGGCCTCAGGCCGACCGGCCGGGGCCCGGCGGTACCGCCCTCGAGCCGGCG
>JAAEMS010000160.1 GCA_024225275.1 Actinomycetes bacterium | reverse complement strand
TCCGTCTGAACCGGCCCGAGAAGATGAACGCCCTCGACCAGGCCATGTTCAGAGGTCTGGTCGACATGGGTGAGCGTCTCGCCCACGTGGCGGAGCTCAGATCGCGTTGGGCACCGACATACGAATCATGGCCCCCGACCCCTGAGCCGCCGCCTTCGAGGTCGCGGCCGGGATCGCCGCCGCCATCCGGGCCGCCAAACGTGTACTCGAGGGGGTGGGCGACCTCGAGGCAGCCGATGCCTTCCAGAACGAGGGCAACGAGGTCTCCCAGCTCATCGGCTCACCCAACCAGGTCGAGTCGGTATTTGGCCTTCTTCGAGAAGCGCGACCCCAGCTTCGCCGACCCCTCTTGACGCCACTCCTTCGCCCGCCCGGGTCAGAAGCCGCTGGCGGCACCGGTTCGGGCTCGGGGGTCAGCACCTCCGGCCAGGGTCTCGCCATCGAGGTCGATCAGGTGGGCGTGGCCGATGCTGGGCGGCACCGACACCACGTCGTGGCCACGGGCGTGTAGGCCGGCCTGCCAGTCGTCGATGCCATGGTCCTCGACCTCGATGCGCAGCACCGACGGGTCGACCCAGCTGTCGAAGCCGGTGGGACGATCAGGTGCCAACCCGGCCCGTGGCGCGGTCAGGATCTGGCCGGGGGTTTGGCCGTGGCGCAGCATGCGCACCAGCATCTGGCTGACGATCTGGGGCTGGGTGTCGCCTCCCATGGTGCCGATGACCGACCTCAAGGTGCCATCGGGTCGGGTCACCAGCGCGGGCGACAAGGTGTGGGGGGGACGACGCCCGGCCAGGAACTCGGCCGGGTGGTTCTCTTCCAGACTGAACCCCAGACCCCGGTTGTGCAGGAAGATCCGGGGGCCGGGCACCGTCAGATGCACACCGAAGCCCGAGGCGTTCGACTGGATGAGCGACACGCCCGTGCCGTCACCCATGGCCGCGCACATGTACATGGTTCCACCGCCCCGGGCAGGGGCGGGCAGGGCCGATACCCGATCGGGGTCGATGGCCTCCCGGCGGGGAGCCAGCCGTTGGGGGCTGACCAGCTCCTGCCCGTCGGCCCGGTCATTCAGCACCTGGGGTCGGTCGAACCCGGCCTGGCGAGCCGATTCGACCAGATAGTGGGCCCAGAGTGGATCGGATGGATCGTCGGGTAGGTCGAGGCCGTCGGTGATCCAGGTACCGGCCAGGGTCAGGTAGCCCTGGGAGTTGGGTGGAATCGTCCAGATGTGGTGGCCGTAGGCCCGTACCCCGGTGGGCTCCACCCAGTCGGCCTGGGACTCAGCCAGGTCATCAGGGGTGAACAGCCCACCCCCGACCTCGACCAGACCCTCACCGAACTCACCGCCGTAGAAGCCGTCGCGCCCCTCGCGGCTGATTGCTTCGAGGGTGCGAGCCACTCCTTCGCGGACCAGTCGATCACCGGTGCCGACTCCGCCGGTGCGCTGGTAGTCGTCGGATCCCTCGACATCGAGGATGCGGGGGATCGAGTGCACCAGAGTGGGTGAGGCCGGGAACCCGTCACGGGCCAGCTTCACAGCTGGAGCCAGCAGATCGGCCAATGGCACGGTGCCGAAGCGGGCGTGGAGGGTGACCCAACCGTCGACGCAGCCCGGCATGGTGGTCGAGCGGATGTCGTCCTTGAACGGCATGACCGTCATACCCTCAGCCCTCATCTGGGCGGGGTCGGCCCCCGATCCGGCCCGACCCGAGGCATTGAGCACGACGGGCGCACCTTCATCGAGGTGGACAAGGGCGAACAGGTCGCCACCAAGTCCGCACATGTGCTGGCTGGTGACCGACAGCACCGCGTTGGTCGCGATGGCGGCATCGACCGCGTTGCCGCCGGCCCGCATCACGTCGACCCCCGCGGTCGAAGCCAGGTGATCTATCGAGCACACCATCCCGTTCGGGGCGTGGCGGGTCACAGAAGGGCTGGGGCGACTCATTGTTCTCCGTTCGCCTTCGGGCTCCGCACCGTGTGGCTCATGAAGGGCACGCTACTGGCGGGGGCCGGCCATGGCAGACTCCCCGGATGCCAGCCGAAGTCTCGACCATCTGACCCCTCGGCCCCGACGGCGTCCCGGGGACTGTCGGTTGACCTGGAGGGCGGCGAGGACCTGATGGCCATACCCGCCGGCCCCAGGGCTCTACTCGCCTCGGGCCTGTTTCAGCTCGGCATCGAGGTGCACGAGGCGGGCGTTCACCAGGTCGCCGAGGCTGATGATCCCCAACAGGTCACCACCCTCGGTCACGATGGGCATGTGGCGGAAGTGCCCCGCGGTCATGACCGCCATGGTGGCCTCGAGATCGTCGTCGAGCTGGCAGGTCCTGACGTTCTGGGTCATGAGCTCTTCGACGGGAACCCGTAGAGTTCCTTCCTGCTCCTGAGCCAGGTGGCGGACAACATCGCGCTCGGAAATGATGCCGAGAATTCGTTTCTTGTCGCTGGACACCACCACCGCCCCGATCGAATGCTCGCGGAGAAGGTAGACGACGTCAGCGATCGTGTCGTTGGGATCGATGGTCACGACCGTCCGGCCGTCGAGACCGGTCACGTCCTGGACTCGCATTGGGCAACACCCCTTGGCGTGTGATGGTTCAGCAAGGTTAGACGAGGGCTAGTGCCAGTGGCCGCGATCCCGCAGGACCTGACGCAACAGGGCCGGCCGATCGGTCATGATCCCGTCGACGCCGAGGTCGAGTAGGTCGTGCATGGTGTCGTGCTCGTCAACCGTCCAGACGTGGACCTGAAGGCCATGGGCGTGGGCGACGGCCACGAACCGCTCGTCGACCACTCGGAACCGGCCGTAGTGAATTGGCACCTGCACGCAGCCCGTAGCCAGCCGGCCGACCCGCGCCGGAACCCGGTAGCCGGCGGCGATGACACGCATGACCTCGCGGGGTCCGGCCGCGGTGAGGACCTCTGGGCCCAACGCGTCGCGGACCCGTCTCAGCCGCTGGTCCGAGAAGGACGCGATGCACACCCGGTCGAGGGCGTCGTGGTCGCGCAGGACCTGCACGAGGGGGTCGACGGAGGTGCCATGCTTGGCGTCGACATTGACTCTGATCTGGGGAAACGTGCTCAACAGATCGTCGAACCGGACGATTGGCTCCCTCCCGTGGACCCTCACGTCGGCCAGCTGGGCCCAGGTGTGCTCACGGATCAGGCCACTTCGGCCTCCGACCCGGTCGAGGCTCTCGTCGTGGAAGGCCACGAGCACGCCATCGGAGGTGGCGTGCACGTCGGTCTCGACGTATCGGTACCCCAGGTCGACAGCAGCCTGGAAGGCGGGCATGGTGTTCTCGGGCCATTCGCCGGCGCCGCCCCGGTGGGCCATCGCCAGAGGGCCCGGATGGTCGAGATAGCTCCACGACGATTGCACCCGTCCAGGGTAGTGCCGTGCCCGGAACAGCCGGTCCCGGGCCTCCGTGTCATACTCACCCGGCCATGACCGAAGCCACCCCCGCGAACACCGGCTCCCGGTTGTCGGGCCGGAGGTTGACGGCGGCCATCCTGTCGACGACCTCTGGGGTGCTGCCCGGCTTTCTCACCGGGGCCCTGGGGGTCCAGCTCCGGTCCGAGCTCGGTTTCGACGAGTTCGGCCTGGGGGTGGCGGTGGCAGCCTTCTTCCTGGGCGGAGCGGTCTCCTCGGCCTCGATGGGCCGCGTCGCCCAGCATTGGGGTGCGGCCCGGTCTCTGCAGACGGCCCTGACCGTCACCGTGGCCTGCCAGCTCGCAGCCAGCCTCGCCGGGTCGTGGATCGTCCTGGTGGCGGCCCTGTTCGGATCGGGACTGGCCAACGGGCTGAACCAGCCGGCCGCCAACCTCCTACTGACCGACGGAACCCCGGCTTCCCGGCTCGGTTTCGGGATGGCGCTGAAGCAGTCAGGCATGCCTTCGGCCACCCTCCTGGGCGGTATCGCCGTGCCGGTGTTCGCGCTCACCGTCGGCTGGCGCTGGGCCTACTTGGCCGGCGCCGTTCTTGCCCTGGCGACGATCGCCCTGATCGGCCGGCTCGATCCTCCCACCGGGGGCCGGGTCAGCCGACCCGACGCCCAGCTCCAGTCCAGTCGCCGGACCATGTTGACTCTGGCGACCGCCGTGGGATGCGGGGCCTTCGCGGCCAACGGCATGACCTCGTTTCTCGTGTCGTCGGCCGAGGCATCGGGCCTGGCCGAGGCCGCCGCCGGGCTCACCCTCACCCTGGGGAGCGTCTTCGGGATCACCAGCCGGCTGGTCATGGGCGCCCGGGCTGACCGTCTCACGACCCGCCCACTCGCCACAGTGGCCGCAATGCTGACCCTGGGCGCGGTTGGCCTGGCGGCCCTCGGCATCGGTTCGACGGCCGCCACCGTGTTGGCCGTGCCGTTGGCCTTCGGCGCCGGATGGGCCTGGCCCGGCCTGTTCAACCTCGCGGTGGTCCGGGCCAACCCCGAGGCTCCGGCCGCCGCCACCGGGTTCACCCAGACCGGCACCTACCTCGGGGCCGTGGCCGGGCCGGTCGCCATGGGCCTCCTGGTCGAGAACGAGGGATACCGGGCCGGCTGGGCGGCCGCAGCGGCCGTGGCCCTGATCGGTGCCACCCTCGCGTCGCGGGCGGCCCGGCTGGTAGTGGCCGAGACCCGCCCCGCTGCACCAAACTCTTGACCTGGTGCCGGGCACCGACCCGGCCGAAAGGGGACGATATGGGTGGACAGATCAGGGTCGACTCGGACGGTGCTCTCGGGTGGATCGTCTTCGATCAACCCGAACGCCGCAACGCGGTCAGCCTCGAGATGTGGGAGGCCTTGCCGGGGGCGATCGCCGACCTCGACGCCAACCCCGACGTGAGGGTGATCGTGCTGAGGGGGGAGGGGACCGAGGCCTTCGTGGCTGGGGCCGATATCAGCCAGTTCGAGCAGAATCGGCTGGGTGACGGTGCGGGTATCTACGAGGACGCTACGGGAGCCGCCTTCGCCGCACTCGAGCACACCAACAAGCCCACCGTCGCCATGATCCACGGCTTCTGCGTGGGTGGGGGCATGGCCATCGCCCTCAGCTGCGACATCCGCTACTGCGACAACCGGGCCCGATTCACGATTCCTGCCGCCAAGCTCGGCATCGGGTACGCCGCCGCCGGCATCGAGAAGCTCATGCAGCTGGTGGGTCCGTCGGTGGCCAAGGAGATCTTCTTCTCCGCCAAGCTCTTCGATGCTGAGGCCGCCCTGCGGTGGGGCCTGGTGAATGAGGTCACGGCGCCCGAGACCCTTGCTGACCATGTCGCCGACATGGCTGGACGTATGGCTCAGAACGCCCCCCTGACCCAGAGGGCGGTGAAGCTGATCGTGCGCGACCTGGGCAAACCCTTGGCCCATCGGGCCACCGACCTCACCGACGACGCGGTCCAGGCGTGCATGGACAGCGAGGACTACCGCGAGGGCATCCGGGCCTTCATGGAGAAGCGGCCGCCCGAGTTCCGGGGAGTCTGATGGGCGCCCTCGACGAACTACGAGTCGTCGACTTCACCCGGTTCCTCGCCGGGCCGTTCTGCACCCAGACCCTGGCCGACCATGGGGCCGACGTGGTACGGATCGAGGCCCCCGGGGCCCGCGAGTTCTCGGCCGGGCCAGGTCAGGCCGACACCTACTTCTTCCTCATGACCAACCGGGGCAAGAGGTCGGTCGTCCTCGACCACAACACCGAAGCCGGCCACGATGCCATCACCCGCCTCATCGAGGGGGCCGACGTCGTGGTCGAGAACTTCCGACCCGGGGTCATGACCCACCGGGGTCTCGACCCTGACCGCTTCCTGGTGGCCGACCCGCGGCTCATCTGGTGTTCCATCACCGGATTCGGGGCCGACGGACCCTACGCCAACCGTCCCGGCTTCGACCAGATCGCCCAGGGGATGTCGGGCTTCATGGCGGTGACCGGCACCGACGAGAGCGGACCCACCCGTGCCGGTATCGCCATCGCCGACCTCATGGGTGCCACCAGCGCGGTGCAGGGAATCATGGCCGCGGTCATCGCCCGCCACGAGACGGGCCGGGGCCAGCGGGTCGACACCTCGCTGCTCGAAGCCATGGTGGGCATCATGTCGTGGTCGGCCGGTATGTATTTCGAGACGGGGGAGCACCCGGGGGCCGCGGGCCAGCACCATCCCCTGTCATCACCCTACGGACGATTCCAGGCGGCCGACGGCTACCTGAACATCGCGGCCGGCAGCCAGCCCATCTGGGAGCGGCTGGCCAACGGCCTCGGCCACCCCGAGTGGATCGTCGAGGACCGGTTCGCCAATCCGGCCGACCGGGTGCGCAACCGCGACCTGCTGACCGTCGAGATCGAGGCGGTGCTGGCCTCTGGGACGGTCGAGCACTGGGTCGAGGCCATCAATGCCGCCCAGGTACCGTGCGGTCCCGTGCTGGATCTCGAGCAGGTGTTCACCGACCCCCAGATCGCGGCCCGCGACATGGTGGTCGAGCTGGATCACCCCGAGCGGGGCCCTATCCGCACTACCGGTATCCCGGTGAAACTGAGCGCCACCCCCGGCGCGATCGTTCGCCCCCCACCCCTGATGGGCGAACACACCGAAGAGGTGCTGCGCGAAGCCGGCTTCACCCCAGAGGAGATCCAGCGGGTGTCAGACCCCGGGGCCTAGATGATCCGGGACTGGTGGCCGGCCCAGTACTCGTCCTTCAGGAGACGTTTGTAGAGCTTGCCGGTGGGGTGACGGGGGAGCTCGTCACGGAAGTCGATGGTGCGAGGACACTTCACGTCGGCCAGGTGGTCGCGGCAGTAGGCGATGAGCTCGCGTTCGAGCTCGGGCCCCGCCTCCGAGCCCCCGGCCGGCTGCACCACGGCCTTGACCTCTTCGCCGAAGTCCTCGTTGGGCACGCCGATGACGGCCACATCGAACACCTTGGGATGCATGGTCAGGAGGTTCTCGGCCTCCTGCGGGTAGATGTTCACCCCGCCCGAGATGATCATGTACGCCTTGCGGTCGGTCAGGTACAGGAAGCCGTGTTCGTCGACCCGGCCCACGTCGCCCAGTGTGCTCCAGCCCCGAGGGTCGCGGCTCTCAGCCGTCTTGTCGGGGTCGCCGTGGTACTCGAACTCACCGGCTCCGCCGAAGTAGATGGTGCCTTCCTCGCCGACCGGGAGCTCGTTCCCCTCGTCGTCGACGATGTGGAGCTCGCCCACGATCGCCATGCCCACGGTGCCCTTGTGGGCCAGCCACTGCTCAGAGTTGCAGTACACGAAGCCGTTGCCCTCGGTGCCGGCGTAGTACTCGTGAATGATCGGTCCCCACCACTTGATCATCGTCTCCTTCACATCGACCGGGCAGGGGGCGGCTGCATGCACGACAGCCTGTAGCGACGAGACGTCGTACTGGTTGCGCACCTCGGGGTCGAGCTTCAGGATGCGCACGAACATGGTGGGCACAACCTGGGTGTGAGTGATCTGGTGCTCCTGGATCAGGCGCAGGCAGTCCTCGGGGTCGAAGCGCTCCATGGCCACGACGGTGCCGCCGACCATGTTCATGGCCAGGCAGAAGCGCAGGGGAGCCGAGTGGTAGAAGGGTGCGGGCGAGAGGTACACCGATTCACTGGTGGCCCCGAACAGGAGTTGGAGCAGGTTCCCAACACTGGAGTCACCCTCTTCGAGAAGAATCTCCTCGGCCTGCTGGGCCACCCCTTTCGGACGACCCGTCGTACCCGAGCTGTAGAGCATGTCGCGGCCGGCGATGCGATTGGGCAGCGGTTCGGCTGGTTGGGCGGCAATGGCCTCCCCGTAGGACTCGAACCCGTCGATCACCGAGTCGACCATGAGGCGCACGCTCACGTTCGGCATCTGGTCGACCAGTTCGGCGGCCTGTTCGCGTTTGTAGCCGCTGGTGATGAAGGCCTTCGAGTCGGAGTTGTCAATGATGTACGCCATCTCCTCGGTGGTCAGCCGGCTACTGATGGCGGTGTAGACCAGGCCCGCGTAGTGGGCCCCCCAGGCGATCGGGAGGAAGTGGGCCTGGTTCTCCAGGCAGAACGAGATGTGATCGCCCGGCTCGAAGCCGGCGGCCCGAAACAGCTGGGATAGCCGGTTGGCTTCGTCGTCGAGCTCCCGGTAGGAGATCACCTCACCGCTGCCGGCCATGATGATGGCGGGCTTGGCGGGATCGGTGGCGGCATGGGCTCCGGGGTACACGGGCTTCTCCTGATCAGCTCTCGGGGTCGGATCCGGACCGTACCAGTGCACCGCTAGCGTGGATAGCCGTGGACATCCCACCCGAACTCGTCGACCGGTTCGAGTCCCTGTTCCGGGTGGGAGCCGCGGACCTACCCCTCGACGAGGGGGCGGCCATCATCGCCGCCGTCGGTCACCCCGACCTCGAGGTCGACGATCTGGTGGGTCGCCTCGACGAGTTGGCCGCCTCGGTACCCGGCCCCCGCATCGACGTCGACCGGTTGTGCGCCTGGCTGTTCACCGAACTGGGCTTCACCGGGGACCTCGACGACTACCACGACCCCCGCAACTCCTATCTGGACCAGGTCCTCGACCGCCGCAGGGGCATCCCCATCACCCTGAGCCTGGTCTTGGCGGAGGTGGGCTGGCGCCTTGGCGTGCGGCTCGAACTGGTGGCCATGCCGGGGCACGTTCTGGTCAAGGAGCAGGGCTCTGATGACTTCATCGACGCCTTCGCCGGCGGTGCCCGTCTCGACACAGTCGAGGCCCAGACCATCTTCGGCTCCATGCACGGCGCCACCGCCCAGTTCGACCCCAACTTCCTGCTGCCCACGCCTCGGCCGGCCATCCTCATCCGGATGCTCAACAACCTGAAGGCCAGTTGCAAGCAACGCCGCGACCGCCAGGGCCTCATCAACGTCCTCCGGCTTCGTACCGTCATCCCCCTCCTGGCCGACGATGAACACCGTGAGCTGGCGACGGCTCTCAACCAGTCGGGCCGTATCTCAGAGGCGGCCGCCGTACTGGAGCAGTTGGCGGGCCTCAACGGGCCCCGTTCGGTCGCCGACAAGGCCGCGGCCCAGAGGCTGCGGGCCAAGTTGAATTGAGCCGAGTCGACCCCGTTACCCTTGCGGCTCATGTCCCTTACCGAGACCCCCACCGACCCTGACGATCAGCGGGTAGTCGAACTCTGCCGGCAGGTGCTCGCCCAGCACGACCCCGCATCAATGCCTGCCTCCCAGTTCCTCGGCCATGTGTTCGATGCTGGTCTGGCCTGGATCCACTTCGACGAGGGCTACGGCGGGCTCGGGCTCAGCCCCAAACTTCAGACCACCATCAACCGCACCCTCGCCGAGGGCGGAGCTCCCAGCGCCTACATGCGCAACCCCATCGGCTACGGCATGGGCGCCCCCACCGTGCACACCCATGGTTCTGAGGCCCAGAAGACCCGCTACCTCCGCCCCTTGTTCACCGGTGAGGAGATCTGGTGCCAGCTGTTCTCCGAGCCGGGCGCCGGATCCGATGTGGCCGGCCTGGCCACCCGGGCCGTCCGCGACGGCGACGAATGGGTCGTCAACGGCCAGAAGGTGTGGACCACCCTGGCCCACCTCTCCCGTTGGGGCATGCTCGTGGCCCGCACCGACCCCGACCAGCCCAAGCACAAGGGCCTGACCTATTTCGTGGTCGACATGCACCAGGAGGGTGTCGAGGTTCGGCCCCTTCGCCAGATGACCGGTGAAGCCGAGTTCAACGAGGTCTACTTCACCGATGCCCGCGTGCCCGACATCGAGCGTCTCGACGAGGTGGGTGAGGGTTGGCGGGTATCACTGACCACTCTCATGAACGAGCGGGTGTCCATCGGCGGCACGGTGCCGGCCAAGGGCTCGGGCACGATTGCCGCCGCCGTCCACGCCTACCAGGACTCAGGGGACCACAGCCCCGCCACCCGCGACGAACTGATGAAGTTGTGGTCACGGGCCGAGGTCCACCGCCTCACCAACATCCGCGCCAGCCAGAACCGCAAGGCCGGCGTGCCCGGCCCCGAGGGTTCGGTGGGCAAGATGGAGTCGGCGAATCTCAACAAGGACGCCATGAGCTTCGCCATGAACCTCATGGGCCCGCGGGCCATGTTGTACGGCTCCTACGACCTCGACCAGCCCGAGATCGCCATGGATCTCTCCAACCCCCAGAAGGCGTTCCTGCGTACCCGCGCCAACTCCATCGAGGGTGGAACCACCGAGGTCATGAAGAACATCCTGGGCGAGCGGGTCCTGGGCCTGCCCGGCGATGTTCGGGTCGACAAGGACCTCAGCTGGACCGACGTCCCCCGGAACTAGCCGATGTCGGCCCCCATGACTTCCTTGGTCATGGCCACGGCCCATCCCGACCCCGTCTGTTCGCCCACGGGTTCCGCCCTGCGGGGGGCGATCCCCGACCCGAAGGCAGGGCGTGGCTACCGTCGACCCATCTCTGCCCAGCCGCCGCCGGTCGAACCGGGCTCGAAGGACATCGGCACCCTCAACGAGGGATCGTTGCACGCGGGCCTGAAGGAGTGGCTCTGGGAGCCGGGTGACCAACTCGAGGTACCGATGGGCGAGTTCGTCATCGACCTCGTGCGCGGCAATCTGCTGATCGAGGTCCAGACCGGCTCGTTCGCGGCCATGGGGCGCAAGCTCGACCATCTGCTCGAGCACCACCCCATACGGCTCGTGCATCCGGTGGCGGTGGAGTCATGGCTGATCAGGGAGGGCATGTCCGATCGCCGCTCACCCAAGAAGGGTGACGTCTACTCGATCTTCGACGAGCTGGTCAGCATCCCGACCCTTCTCGATCACCCCAACCTCGAGATCGACCTGGTCCTGGTGATAGAGGAGCAGATCCGGGCCCCGGGGGCCGAGCTCCGGCGGGGGAGGGGAGGGTGGCATATCGTCGACCGTCGCCTTCGCGAGGTGATCGAGATCCACCGGTTCGCCACTCCCACCGACATCGACGCCCTGGTGCCCGATGTGCTGGACGAGGGCTTCACGACCTCCGACATAGCCCGAGCCTGCGCCATCTCACGGGACCGGGCCCAACGGGTGGCCTACACCCTACGGGCCATGGGCCGGTTCGAGCAGATCGGCCGCGACCGCCAGGGCATTCGCTACCGCCGGACCTGAGCCGGTCCGCCGTGAGGCGGAAAGAGACAGCCTCAGTCGTCTTTGAGGGCCACCGCGTTGGGGGTGACGTTCATCTTGGGCTCGTACTCGGCGGTGTCTACATCACGCGCAGTTCCGCCCTGGCTGGCCCGAAGCTGGGTGAAGCACCCAGCGCAGGGACCATAGAGCTCGGCATCGGTTGGGGTGCCACACCGGGGGCACGGGTAGCGGCCGTCGGGGTCGCGGTAGTCGGGGCGCTCGGCGGTCTCGTCACCTTCGGCCACAGTCTCCGAAGCGCTCATGACCGCCCTTCGAGCTCGCGGATCAGAGGCCTCAGGTGAGAGATCCCGTTGAGGGCACCGACGCTGCGCTCGCCGGTCGAGGCGGCGTGGACCAGCGAGATGCTGGTGTAGTGGGGCATGAAGAACGCGGTGTCCTCCAGACCCAGCACCTGGGCGGCAATGTAGGCGTTGACCACCCCGCCGTGGCAGACCACGGCCACCCGCTGGCCCCGGTGATCGGCGACTATGCGCTCGACCGACTCGACGACCTCGTTGATGAAGTCGGTGCGCTCGGCCTTGATCTCGCCCTTGATCATGGCCCGGTAGGCGTCGGGATTCTCGGCCTTGAGCTCCTCCATGGGGATGTAGGTGTGGTCCTCGAAGTCCCACTCACGCACACCATGCTCGACGGTCGCCTCGATGCCCTTGACCTTCTCGAGGGGGGCGGCGGTCTGGCGGGCCCGGGCCATGGGACTGACATAGATGGCGTCGAGGGGCTCGTCGGCCAGCCACTCGGCCATCAGGGCGGCCTGTCGGTGGCCGAGCTCGTCGAGGTCGGGATCGGCCCGCCCGCCGGGGGCGTTCTCGATGCGGATGGGCAGGGCGTGGCGAATCAGAAGGATGTCCATAGGCGTCCCGGATTGTAGGAGGCGGGAGCCGGCCGCGGCACGATGACCGGGAGCAATAAGCGCGGACCGTCAGGTCTGGCTCGTTATCGTCTAGGGATGCGCCGCACCAAGATCATTGCCAGCCTCGGGCCTGCGTCGGACTCCGAGGCTGTCCTCAAGGACATGATCCATGCGGGCATGGACGTCGCCCGAATCAACCTGTCCCACGGTTCGATCGACGACGCCCTGGAGCGGTACCGCCGGGTGCGCAAGGTCGCCGCCGACGTGGGACGCCCCATCGGCATCCTGGGCGATCTGCCCGGACCCAAGGTCAGGGCCGGCACCTTCGGCGAACACGGCGTCGAGCTCGACTACGACCGCATCGTGCATCTCGTGCCCGGCAACGAGCCCAGCACTGACAAGCTCATCAATGTCGACTACGACCGCCTCCTCCACGACGTGCGCCCCGGCGACCGCCTGATCGTGGGCGACGGGGGTGCCGTGCTCCTGGTCGACAGTCTCGGCGGTGACAAGCTTGCGGCCCGGGTCGTGCACGGTGGAGTCCTGAAAGGGCGCCCTGGTATCCACATCCCGGCGGACCGCCTCCACATGTCCACGCCCACCGACGTCGACCTGAAGTATCTCGACGCCCTCGTTGAGGCCGACATCGACATGATCGCCGTCTCATTCGTACGCTCGGCCCACGACATCCGTCGGGTCGGCACCGAACCCCACCCGCGGGGGCCGCTGGTCGTCGCCAAGATCGAGACCAAGGCCGCCATCGAGAACCTCGACGGCATCATCAATGCCTCCGGAGCCATCATGGTGGCCCGCGGCGACCTGGGCGCCGAGCTCCCCATCGAGGACTTGCCCCACCTCCAGAAGCGCATCATCGGGCGGTGTATTGCCCTGGGTCGCCCGGCCATCACCGCCACCCAGATGCTCGAGTCCATGGTGAACGCCCCCGCCCCCACCCGGGCCGAGGCCTCCGATGTCGCCAACGCGGTGTTCGACGGCACCAGCTGCGTGATGCTCTCGGGCGAGACAGCCGTGGGCAACGACCCCGCCAACGTCGTCCGGACCATGGCCCGTATCGCCGAGCGGGCCGACCAGGAGTTCGACTACGCGGGCTGGACCCACGAAATGGCACGCTCTCACATGGACGAAGCCTCCGGCGCCGACGCAGTGGTCACCGATGCCATGACCATGGCCGCCTGGCGGGTGGCCACCGAGGTCGACGCCGACGCCATCATCGCCATCAGCGGCTCCGGCTTCACCGTCCGGGCCATCGCCCGATTCCGACCGGAGATGAGGATCCTCGGCTACAGCACCAACGAACGCACCGTCCGCCAGCTCACCATGTCGTGGGGAGCCACTCCCGCGCTCACGGCCGCCTCCGGCGAGAACCAGGAACTGGTGGCCGGCATCCTCCAGCAGGCCAAGGCTGCTGGTGACGTCCGCACCGGCGACATCGTCGCCGTGCTGGCCGGCAACACCAGCCGCGCCGCCGCCACCGACACATTGCGATTGGTCCGCGTTCCCTAGTTCATCCCGCCTCGGCTCCGCACCCAAGGGTGGTGCGGTAGCGTTCCTCACGGATTTCGCGAGCCGCTTCCAGGTCGAACTGCCGGCCGATGTCGAGCGGCCGGAGTTCAGACGCGAGGCCGACAGTGGGGATGGCTGAGCTCGGGCCAGGACCCTGGCGCGACCGGAAACCAAGCCGGGTTGGTTCGGTCGTCCGATCGTCGAATACCGCTGGGCCCGACCAGTCCCCAGGCAGACCTAGGGGGTAGGTCCAGGTACCGAGCAGGTCGTGATCTCGGGGGAGCTCGGCCCTGCTAGAGGCCGCTGGTGTCGATGTCGAGCCCCAGGTAGTAGCGGCCGACGAGCTCATAGGTGGGTGGGCCGACCATGAGGTGCTGGGTGGCGACGTGCATGTCGCGGAAGATCCTGGAGAGGGGACTGCGGTTGTACACCGGCGTTCCTCCTGCCGCGTTGTACATCAGGTCAACCGCCTTGGCCGATTGGCGCGATGCGTTCGTCGTTGCCAGCCGCAGCAGGGCTCGGTGTTCGATGGTCAGGGGGCCGCCGGAGGTCGCGGTCTCGTAGGCGCCCTCGACCGCTTCCCGAAGCAGGGCGCGCGATGATCGAACCGCGGCTTCGGCCTCTGCCACCGCTGACTGGACATAACCTCGCTGGGCGAGGGTGTTCTTGCTGGCCGTGGGAACCTTGTCGACCGCGAGCAGGACGAGCTCGTCGATGGCGCGGCGGGCCACGCCGAGAGAGATCGAACACACCCCGAGCCCGAGGAAGCCGAGCAGGGGGAACTGGTAGAGGCCTGGAAGCCGGGGATGGTTGTGTCCGAAGCGCAGCCACCGACCATCGGGCACGAAGGCCCGGTTTGTGGTGAAGTCGGTGCTGCCCGACCCGGCCATCCCGTGCACGTACCAAGTGTCGAGGATCTCGACCTGGTCAGCGGCCAACAGGGGTAGTAGGTGGTGGGGGGCACCCGACTCGTCGAGGATCAGGTCGCCGGACTCGTCGACGAGCAGTGACCCGCCCACCAGCCAGTCAGCATGGTCGCACCCGCTGCCCCACTGCCACTGGCCGGTCACCTCGATACCGCCGTCGACCCGGATCGCCCGTCCGGTCGGGGCCGTTGCCCCGGCGGTGATGACGTTGGGATCGGTGCCGTAGATCTCCCTCGCCCAGTGATCGTCGAGATACCCCGACAACAAGGCGGTGGTGCTGGCGACCATCGCCACCCAGGCTGTCGAGCCGTCGGCCCGGGCGATCTCCTCGATCATGTGCAGGGTCTCGAGGGGTTCGGCCTCGCGGCCACCGAGGGCCTTGGGAATACACTGGAGGAACATCCCGCGTGAACGCATGTCGCTGATGATGTCGGTCGGTACCCGGCGGGCGGCCTCGATCTCGTCCCCCCGGGGCATGATCATGGCGGCGATCTCACGAGCGTCGCTGAGGGTGTCTGAGCCCATTGATCTCTCCCCTTCGTTCTCCAGCAGATCCAGCCTGAGTGAATCCAGAGTGGCACTCAAGCTAATACAAGTCGAAGTAGAGTGCGACTCCAGCACCCCCGGTAAGAGCGGTGCTGTCCAGCCGGACCCCGTCGTGGGTCAGGCTTCGGGCCTCTTTGGCCCGGGGGTGGAGGCCTGGCTGCGGTGGCGGGCCGCGTTGAACACCGCGTACGCCCCACAGCGGTCGCAGTCGACATCGTTGCCGTAGCAGCAGAAGGTCCGCTCGAACATCCCACCATCACCGACGTACAGGGGCAGCATCGACTTCAGGGCACAATGATCACCGACATAGTCGAGGCATCGGTCCGCTCTCATGAGGGCCAGCGTGTCGAGGCTCACCTTGAGCAGGTCTGGGAACCGCTTCTTGAGAGCCACGACCCGATCGATGACCTCATCCCGCTCCTCGTTGGTGTCCCACGCGAGATCGCTGTGCTCCCCATCTCGGGGGACATAGAAGCCGAAGGCAACACCGTCGACCGGCCAGTCGGCCACCGCGTCGACGAAACGTTCGATGCTCGCCGCGTTCGCCTTGGTGATCGTCATCTGGAGCATGACGATGGTGCCATCGTCGAGGTGGCGCTCATGGATCGAACGCTCGACTCGGTCGAAGACGCCAGCCCCCCGAATGGCGTCGTTCTCCTCGGGAGGGCCGTCGAGGGACACGGTGACGAGATGGCCGGGAGCACACGGGATCCCGAAGGTTCCATTGGTCACCATCGAGGCGTGCTCGAAAAGGTCCATTCCGGCCAGGACGAGCTTGCGGCGAACCATCGGCTCGCCGCCCATGAACAGCATGCTCTTGATCCCATGACGATCCCGCAGCACCTCGAGCTGGTGGAGCATGGTGGCGTCGTCCATCCGGTCCATGAAGGCGTTGGGGTTCCCCTCGCGGAACACGAAACAATGCTCACATTCGAGGTTGCAGCGGTTGGTTACGTTGACCAGGGCAGCGGGAAACGGCCGCGTCCCGAAGTCGGTGGGCTCAGCCAGATCATTCATCGGGACCTCCGCTCGGCGACACCAGCAGGCCCCGCTCGCGCTTCACGAGAAAACCAGACTGGCAACCGACGATACCTCAACGGACACGTCGGCTAGCCGCCGAGGGAGTCTCGACAGGCGGGGACTTGGACTTCGCGGCCCAGGAGCTCACATGAGCAATTCTGGGCACAGCCTTCGAGATCGGCTCGCTCGTTCCAGGCCACCAGCACCACGATCCCCAGGAACAGGACCAGGCCGATCCTCAACACCACCTTCTGGATGACCCTGATCGTGAAGTACATGCCCGCCAGCACGACGGCCACGAAGCCGAGCATCAGCCATCGGAGCAGGTCAGGGGAAAGCCACTCGGGGAGCACGACCTCGATGGTATGACGCAACCGGGCCCGTACGGGTGCATGCCTGGGATCCGACCATCCCGGGCGGAGACGCCGCTACCCTTTCCACACGATGAGCCGCGTGCGGAACCTCCTGGGATTCGGGGCTCGACCCCGCACTGCCTTCGTGTTCGGAGGGGGTGGAAACCTGGGCGCATTCCAGGTAGGGATGTTGAAAGCCCTGGTCAAGGCGGGTATCCAGCCCGACATCGTGCTGGGCTGCTCGGTCGGGGCCATCAACGGGGCCGCCTATGCCTCTGACCCCACACCCCGTGGTGTTCGACTCATGGAGCAGCTCTGGCGGCGGCTCGAGGCCGGCGAGATCGACGTCATGCGGGGCGGCTTCCTGCCCCACACTGTCAACCTGGTCCGCAAGGGCCCGGCCCTCCACGGCAACTCAGATCTCCAAGAGATGATCGAGGAAGGGCTCGGGGCCCGGACTTTCGGCCAGCTGAAGATCCCGTTCCAGTGCGTGGCGGCAGAAGTGGAGCAGGCCGGTGAGGTGTGGTTCCAGCACGGACCCCTCATTCCAGCGTTGTTGGCATCGTCGGCTCTGCCCGTGGTGTACCCCCACGTCGAGATCGAGGGCCAGCGGTTCGTCGACGGCGGCGTGGTCAACGACGTCCCCTTGTCACGGGCGGTGGCCCTGGGGGCCCGGCGGATCTTCGTGCTCCATGTGGGCACCTACGACCGCCCACCCACCAACCCCCGACGGCCCATCGACGCCGCCATCCAGGCCAGTTGGATCGCCCGGCGAAACCGGTTCGCCCGCGACCTCGAGTCCGTACCCGACAAGGTGGCAGTCGAGCTCCTGCCCACCGGCGGGTACGCCGACGTGGCGTTCAACGACTTCGGGAGTACCTCGGAGCTGATCGATCAGGCCTACCGGGCCTGCCACGCCCATCTCGGCCTCGGGGACCTACCGGATCCATCGCCCCATGTGGTCGCCGACCCCGACGACGACGGATCCGGGGCGCCCGGTCCGGAGCCCACGACCACCGATCGGTAGAGTGCCGGCCATGTCCGACACGTCACCGGTCAGTCTCACCCCCAGCGGACCAACCGAGACAGCGCTCGACCTCGAGCGGACGCCAATCAGGTGCTGGTCCTTCCTACGCCAACTCGACCCGGCCTGGACCGACCGAACCCCTGATCAAGTGAGAGCGTGACCGACGGAGCCGTCGACCTTGGGTTCGACGGAGCGGTCCTGGCCGGAGGGGCCAGCCGTCGGATGGGAACCGACAAGGCGTTCATCCCCGTCGATGGCGTGCCCATGGTGCAACGGGTCGCCACCGCTCTGACCGCGGCCGGAGCGCGGCGGGTCGTGGTGATCGGTGGCGATCAGGCCCGATTGGCAGGGCTGGGCCTGGATTCGGTGGCCGACCCCGATCCTGGTCTCGGCCCCCTGGCCGCCCTGGCCACCGCCTTGGCCCTCCTACCCGGGCCAACGGTCGTACTTCCCTGTGACCTCACCCGGCCTGACGCCACCACGATCGCCCGGCTGGTGACCGCGCTCATCGACACCCCGGAGGCCCAAGTCGCGCTGCCCTGGACCCCACCCGGTCAGCCGATCGACGTGTTGTCTTCGGCATGGAGGTCGTCGGCGCTCATCCCCGCCCGGCGCCTGCTGGCCGCCGGTGTGCGGGCCCCCCGGGTTCTCGTCGCCGAGCTAGTGGTGGCCGAGGTGTCCGGGCTGGACTCCGCCACCATCGTCGACGCCGACCGGCCCGAGGATCTGCCGCCCACCGGTGGCCCGGCCTGACCCCGCGACCCTGGGCTCGCCGGGTCCGGAACCAGGCGGCGACAAGCACAGGTCGCTGGTTGGTCCAGACAGGGCCGGTACATTGGTGGCAGCAGACGCGGACAGCCGAATGAGGGCCACACCAAGATGAGCAATGCCGGTAGTGCGGAGATACCCGAGGTCGACGTGGCCGAGGCGGCTCGGCGCCAGGGCGCGGGTTCGGCCATCATCGACGTACGCGAAGCCGACGAGTGGGCCAAGATTCACGCCCGCGACGCCATGCTGTTTCCTCTATCCGAGCTCCAGAACCATGTCGCAGACCTACCCCGTGGGGAGCTGCTCATGCTGTGCCGTAGCGGCGGCCGCAGCATGAAGGCAGCCGAGCTCCTGGCCAGCCAGGGCTTCAGCTGCGCGAATATCGCCGGCGGCACCATGGCCTGGGTGGAAGCCGGGCTTCCCACCGAGTCGGGGAGCTGACCACCCTCCCATGGCGGCAGACTCCGGACCCGAGGTCATCACCGACGATGAGGGCCTCGACGATGTCATCGACTCGGCCCTGAAGGCCGACCGGTACGCGCTGGACACCGAATTCCACCGCGAGCGCACCTATTTCCCGAAACTCGCCCTGCTCCAGCTGGCGTGGGAGGACGAGCTCGTCCTCATAGACCCGCTGGCCATCGATGTCGCGCCGCTGGCCGACCTACTCGAGGGCGATGGTATTGCCGTGCTCCACGCCGCCGCTCAGGACATCGAGGTCCTCGAGCTCGCCACCGGGACCCGACCCCGAGTCCTGTTCGACACCCAGATCGCCTCCGGCTTCATCGGCATGGCCACACCGTCGCTGTCGAACCTGCACGAGCGGCTGCTCGACATGCACCTACCCAAAGGCGACCGGCTCACCGATTGGCTTCAGCGCCCCCTCACCCACGACCAGCTGACGTACGCGGCATCCGACGTCGCCAACCTGCTGGAGATCCACGACATCCTCGTCGAGGACCTCACTGGTCGGGGTCGGCTCCAATGGGCGCTCGACGAGTGCGAGCAGTTCCTCAACCGGGCCCGGGGCCGCCGCCCGCCCGAAGAGGCCTATCTGCGCATCAAGGAGGCTCGGAACCTCAAGGGGAAGGCCGCCGGCGTGGCCCGCATGGTGGCCGAATGGCGCGAGCTCCGGGCCGCCGAGGTCGATCAGCCGGTCCGGTTCGTCCTGTCCGACCTGGCCGTGGTGGGTATCGCCCAGTCGCGACCGAAGACCGTCGAAGACCTGAGGCGGATCCGGGGAGTCGACGACCGCCACATCCGGGGCGACTCCGGCGAGGAGCTCCTCTTGGCCGTGCAGGCCGGCACCCGCCTCCAGATACCCAAACGAGCGAACGCTCAGAACGAGCTACCCCGTCAGCTACGACCCGCCATCTCGCTCATCGCGGCCTGGATCGCTCAGCGGGCCCGCGATCTCGAGCTCGACGCCAGCCTATTGGCCACCCGCGCCGACCTCGAGGGCCTGTTGCGGGGCGACGAAGGAGCTCGGCTGGGCGAGGGTTGGCGCCAACAGTTGGTGGGTGGCCCCATCGGCCAGGTCGTGGCGGGCGAAGCGGCCCTGGCCTTCGATCCGTCCGGCTCTCTGGTCCTCGAGGAGCGGTCCGGCCGGTCCCTTTCCTGAATCCCCGGCCCCGCACCGGCACTGTATTTCTGCGCATACAAGCAGAAGGTCATGTGGTTGAGTACCCGATACGGAGGACTATCGTAGACGCCGGTGCGGCCACCCGGATCACCTATCGACGCCGGAACCGATACACTCTCGAGGCGGAACACAACTCGAGGAGTCGTGCCTGTGAAAAAGGGGCGCCATCGCCGATACGAGGAGGCCCGGGCTTTCAAGCGGAGCCTGGCCGAAGACGACATCGAGTCGCTCATGCAGCGTCTCGACGACGATCCTTTCGGGCTGCCTGACACGCGTACCGAGGAAGACGCTGCCGCGGCCGCGCCCGGCCCGGACGACCACAACGAGGACCGCGCCGAGGACTAGCCGCCGGTCTCGTCGAGAATCTCGTCGAGTTTGAGAATTTCGGCCTCGTAAACGACGCCGATGAAGCTGCCGGACGAATCGGTCACCGCCACCACGTCGGTCGAAGCTGATTCCATCCCCACCACTGCGTCGCGCAAGGTCCACGACGGTCGCGCCACCGGCAGGTCGGTGCGCATGATTGCGGTGATCTCGGTGTCCTCCCAGGCGTCGCGCTCGATCTCACTGGCCCGGTCCAGCGAACACATCCCCAGGTAGGTCTCACCGTCCACCACCGGCACAGTCGACACCCGGCGCCCCAAGGCGTGGACCCACACGAACTCGGCCACCGTGGCGTCGGGGGGAACGGTCAACACGTCGGTGGTGAGCGTCGAGGTGATGGGCAGGGTGAACCGGCGCTCGAGGTGACCCAGCCGCAGGCTGGCCTGCCCTTCGGAAACCGAGGACGGCCCGGCCACCAGCTGTGACACCGCGGCGGCGATGAGGGCCGGCACCACGAACCCCTCACCGCGGGTCGACTCGGCCACGAACATCACAGCCGCGATCGGGGTCCGGTAGCCGGCACCCAGGAAGGCGGCGAGGCCAAGGGTGGGCCAGAGCCGCGAGCCAGGATCGTTGATCACTTCGCCCACGAATCGGCCCATGATCACACCTTGGACGGCCAGTGGAATGAAGTAGCCACCGGTGCCACCTCCACCGACGGTGACGACGGTGGCAATGAGCCGCATCGCGAACAGCAGCACGATCAGTTGGAGGGTGACCTCGTGGGTGGGATCGAGGACCCAGGCCACTGCGTCACCGCCGGGGCCGATGGTCAGGGGGTGATCATTGAAGGCGGCGGCCGAACCCAGGGCCAGCAGAGCCAGAACGCAACCGGCCACCACCAGCCGGACCGGGAGCGCCACCAGCTTGCTGAGGGCCTTGGCCCGACGTACGAGCCAGGCGAAGCTGCGGCCACCGAGACCGGCACCGAGACCAACCAGGACCGCACCGAAGAGATCACTCAGCCCGAGATCATCGAGGCCCGCAGTGAGACCGCCGGTGAGAGGGAGGGCTTGCTCGGTGCCGACCAGGCTCACGAAGACCAGGTAGGCCGAGGCCGCGGCAAGTAGGGACGGCAGCAGGGCGCGACGAGCCACGTCGTCGCGGTAGGGCGCCTCGAGGGCGAACAACACGCCAGTGGCTGGTGTCCGGAATACGGCGGCAACTCCCGCCGCGGCGCCAGCGGTCATGAGGAGCTTGGCATCGTCGCTACTGAGGAAGCTCTGGAGCCGGGACCGGACCCCGACACCAATGGTGGCACCGGTGTAGATCGACGGACCTTCCAGCCCCATGGCACCACCGAAACCGATGGTGAACATGCCGGCCACCAGCCGGCCCGGCAGATGACGGAGAGGAAGACGGGGCTGGCGCTCGTGGAAGGCGCGGACGTACTCGTCCGAGGTGGCTGGAGTGGCACCCTGGCCTATCCAACGCAACGCCGCGGCTGACAGGGCCAGACCGACGGCCGGTGCGAGGGCAATCTGCCACAGCTCACGCTCGTGAAGCTGATGCAGGAGGATCTCGACGGTGATCCAGTCGAAGGCGGCCACCACCAGACCGACAAGCACGCCCACCGCCACCGCAGCGACCAGGACTCGGGGGTAGCGGTTGGTCATCTGAGGGCGGCACGGGGGAACGGCACGTCACATATCTACCGCGAGTCGGCGCCGGTTGGGCTGATGAGGCCCAGGAACTTCAGCGGTGACGACCCGCGAGGGCCAGCTCGACGGCCGCAGGGACGTCATCGAGGGTCATCACCAGGGCGTGGGGTCGGCCGTCGGCTCGGACGGCGAGCTCGTCGAGCGCCCCCTTCCGGCTGTCACCCAACAGGGACTCCGGCACGTCGATCAGGGTGTTGTGGAGCTCGATGCCGTGGAGTCGGGAGCGGTCGCGGCGAGCCCGCGGATGGTGGTACCGGAGGTGGCCCGCGAACAGGAATCCTCGCCACGCCCGGTAGGGCGGCATCTTGATGCCCCGACTGGCCATGGCATCGTGAACCGCCATCAGCACCGCATGCTGGGTCAGGGTGCGACGATCACTGAGCTTCACCACATGACGGTCATCAACAGGATCATCGACCATCTCGAGCACGTCGAGGGCCGGGCGATAGCGGGTGGCTCTGGAGCCGTTGCGGGCCCGAGCCAGAGAACGGGAATCGAGCGTGTTCGTCCGCTTCGCCCCCTTGCCCTTGCCGACGTCGCGCAGGTTCCCGTCAGACAGGAGACGGCCGGCCAGCTGGGCGTTGCGGCGGGCCCGGCGTAGCTCGGAGTCGTCGTACAACGAAGCGGCCACACTGTCCACGGCACGACCGGCGTCGCGCACCACCCGCAGGGCGGCCACCAGGACTCGATTCTCCTCGACGTCGAAGTCGCGCCCCGGAGTGGCGCAAACGAAGACATCGGGGTTCTGGTTGCTCGAAGCCCGGGCCGACAAGGTCTCGGACCACAAGACCGGGCCCCGGATCGAGCCCACCACTCGCTCCGGGCGCGTGGTCGTGGTGTTGACCAGCTTTCGGAGCAGTCGGGGAGTGGTGTCCAGCAGGTGCTCCGCCGCGGGCGAGGTAGCGAGAGTGGCCCCGATGAGCTGCTTCACATCGGTCCGCTCGATGCCGAGCACGGCCTCGATCATCTCCGACGGCTCGTAGGGGCGCTGGATGAGCGACCAGAGCCGCTCGGTGGCCGCCGGGTTGGCGGGTAGATCCACTCAGATCACCAGTTCGACACCCAGGACCTCGGCCACCGTCCTCTGGGCCTCGGCCTGCTCCTCGGGGTCGAAGAGGGGTTCGATGGTGCGGTAGAGCTTCGTGGCGGTCTCCTCATCCATGCCCTCGAACTGGGGCAGGAAGTAGGCGTAGAAGACCTCGAAGAGGAGGCGGGAGTCACTGACACCGTCAGCGCCCCGCCGGGCCACGTACTTGGCGGCGTCCAGAAAGACGGCCGGGCCCAGGTCGCTGAACTCTCGCAGGCAGAGAAGCCGGGTGATGAGCGAGCCAGGCCCACCCAGCAGTTCGACGAAGTCGTCGTCGGAGGGAGTCCCGACCTCGATGAAGGCGAACCGGCGCATGAGGGCGTAGCTCATGTCGAACAGCAGGTTCTTGTCGAAGACGTTCATGGTGGCGATGATCCGCCAGGTCGACGGCACCTTGATGGGCTCGGTGTCTTCGGGGATGTCCACACCCTGGGGTACCAGCGAGATGGGCCGGGAGCTCGCCGAGCGCTTGAACGGCAACACGACCGCCGATCCCGAGAGCACGGTGAAGAGCTGACCGAAGGCCCGGTCGAAGTTCGATCGGTTGAGCTCATCGATCACCAGCCAGCGACCGGTCTCGATGGCGTCGACGAAGAGGCCTGGGCGAAAGATCAGACCCTCGGCACTGGGCTGCAGGCCACCGATGGTCTCGAACGTGGTCCACTCGGTGGTGGCCGTCGTGGGCAGGTAGCCGGCACAGAGCATCGCCCTCTTCGCCACCTGGGCGGCTTGGTAGGCCAGGGTCGTCTTTCCGGTACCCGGTGGGCCGGTGAGGATGATGTGTTTGCCCGAGTCGATGGCCGCGACTATCTGGTCGAGCACGTAGGGCGGGAAACGCATGCCCTCCGCGTCAGCAGCGCGTTGGAGTTCGAGGGCCGAGAAACTCATGGTGCTTCCCTGATCGGCCAGGAACGCATCTACGTTGAGGAATCGTTGGGCTCCCGACTCCTGAGCCTCGGCGAGGGCTCAGCGGCCGCGGACCGCAGGGTGGGCAAGGAACACCGTCTGGCGGCGCGACTCGAGGTAGGCGACCAGACGCTCGTAGGGCTCCTCGCCCACCATCTCGATGATTTCGTCGCGCAGGGTCTCGTAGGTGGGGCGGTGGTCTACGAAGGCATCGGGCTCTTCGGTACACCACCAATAGAACTCGGCACCGCCCTCGCCCCAGTCACGGCGCTTCCACTCCCGCAGGGTGAAGACCCGGTGACCGCTTTCCTCGACGGCCTCGGTCAGGCGCATGGGCACCTGCCAACAGACCTCGGGCTTCCAGTCGAGGGGCCGTTCGCCGCACTCGAGGGCTGCCGTGTGGAGGGCGCAGCCGGCCCCCGCTGCGAAGCCGGGCCGATTCAAGAGGATGCACGCGTCATCGACGAGACGGGTAGTCCATTCCCCGGCCTTGTTCTTCTTGACCGGCCCACCTCGCTTGGTGGCGACGGACTTGAACTGCCAGTGCTGGTCACCCAGCCGGGCCGCCGCCGCTTCGAGCTTCTTGCGGTCGGCCTTGTCCACGAAGTGGGCGCCGTAGCTGCAGCATCCCTGCTCGAGCTCGGGGGCTGCATCGTTGAGGACGCCCACACAGCCCTCTCCGAAGATGCAGCGATGGTTGCTGGCGAGGAAGCTGATATCGAAGAGATAGGTGTCGCCGTCGTCGTCTTCGTAGGAGAACCACTCATGGGCCTGATCGAGCTCGGTCACGGCGGCGAGACTACCGGTCTGGTTTCCTGCCGCCTCACGTCGGAGCGCAGCAAGCCACACAGTGGTATTGCACAGGTTCCCGTTGGGTGAGCCAGACTTGGGCCATGGACACAACGGCGATGGACGAAAGCCTGGTGAATGACCTCCGCATCGTCCTGAACGACAACCGGGTACGGGTGGGGGCCGTTGACCAGAGCCTGTTCTCCCGCGACGCGTCGGTCTTCGACGGCGGCGACGCGGGGCCGATCTGCTTCCCCCTCACCACGGCCGAGGTTGCCGACTGCGTGAAGGTCGCCCGCCGTCACGGCCGATCGTTCGTGGCCCGGGGCTCGGGAACCGGTCTGGCCGGAGGGGCAGTCCCGATCGATCAGCCGGTGGTGATCGTCACCACCAAGATGAACCAGATCATCGAGGTCGACGAAGAGAACCGGGTGGCATGGGTCGAGCCCGGTGTCATCAATCTCGACCTCACCCGCGCCCTCGCCCCCCACGGACTCCACTTCGCCCCCGACCCGTCCAGCCAGCAGACCTGTTCGGTGGGCGGCAACGTGGCCAACAATTCGGGCGGCCCTCACTGCCTGGCCTACGGGGTCACCGGCGCCCACATCCTGGCCGTCGAGGTGGTGTTGTCCGACGGCGAGATCGCGATGTTGGGCGGCCTCGAGCCCGACCCCGCCGGCTACGACCTACGGGGTGTGTTCGTGGGCAGCGAGGGCCTGCTGGGCATCACCACCCGTATCGCCGTACGCCTCACCCCCAACCCGCCAGCCGTCGCCACCCTGCTCCTCGACTTCCCCGACCTACGATCGGCTGCCACCACCGTCTCGGCCATCATCGCAGCCGGCATCGTGCCCGCCGCCCTCGAGATGATGGACGCCAACGCGGTGAAGATGGTGGAGGACTATGTGGGCGCCGGCTATCCCCGCGATGCGGCTGCTGTGCTCCTGGCCGAGGTCGATGGTTTGATCGACGGGTGCGCCCGCGAGCAGGAGCTGATCACCCAGATCGGCCACGACCACGGCGCCAATGTGCGGGTGGCCGCCGACGAAGCCGAACGGGCCCTGCTCTGGAAGGGACGCAAGACCGCGTTCGGCGCGGTGGCCAGCTTCGCCCCCCGCTACTACCTGCACGACACCGTCGTGCCCCGCACCAAGCTGGTCGAGGTCTTGGAGCGGGTCATCGATATCGCGGCCGGCCACGACCTGACCATCATCAATGTCTTCCACGCCGGCGACGGCAACCTCCACCCCATCCTGGCCTTCGACCCCACCGACGACCCCACGGTGTGGGACCGGGTGCACTCGGCCGGGCGAGCCATCGTCGAGACCTCACTCGCCGCTGGGGGCGTGCTGTCCGGCGAACACGGCATCGGGATCGAGAAGCGCGACTACATGGCTCTGCTCTTCTCCGCGGACGACCTGATCGCCCAGGACCGCATCAGGGCCGCTTTCGACCCTGACCGGGTGGCCAATCCGGGCAAGGTGCTGCCCAGCGGCTCGAGCTGTGGCGAGGTCCAGCATCTCCGCCACATGCCCGAGGGGGCCTGGCTGTGAAGCTCGAACCCCGCTCCGCCCGCTGGGGAGACGACCTCCATGCCTTCGCGGCCGCGGTCGGCGACTCCGGCCCAGTCACCTGCGTCGGCGGCCGCACCCAGTGGGACCTCGGAGGCGAGATCGTTGGCCGGGCCGCCGAGGTTCAGGCCCCCAGCGGGCTGGTCGAATTCGAGCCGGCCGAGATGATCGCCCGCGTGGGTGCGGCCACCCCCGTGACCGAGCTGCACGAAGCCATCAGTGAAGCGAACCAGTTCACGATCCTGCCCGAGATCCCCGGCGCCACCGTGGGGGGCGTCCTGGCCATAGGGCACAGCGACCACCATCGTCTGGGCCACGGCCCGCTCCGCGATGCCCTCCTCGAAGCGATCATCGCCGACCACTCGGGCATCCTCGTCGCCGGGGGAGGACCGGTCGTGAAGAATGTCACCGGCTTCGACCTGTGCCGCCTGCTGGTCGGCTCCGTGGGCACCCTGGGCTTCATGGGCGAGATCGTGGTGCGCACCCTGCCCCAGCCCGAGACCACCCGCTGGCTCGCCGGACCCGCGGATCCTCAGCCTCTCCACGCCCAGCTGCTCACGGCCACGTCGGTCTTGTGGGACGGCACCACCACATGGGTGGGCCTCGCCGGCCGGCAGCCCGATGTCGACGCCGAGAGTCGGCTGGCGGCTGGCGCCGGCCTGGCCACCGTCGAGGGTCCGCCCGTCCTTCCTCGCCACCGATGGTCGGTCGACCCCGCGTCGATCTCGACTCTCACCGGCCAGTTCGTGGCCGAGGTCGGGGTGGGTGTCCTCCACCGGCCCGACCCCCAGCCGTCCCGTCCGGTGGGGCCCCAGGTCGAGCTGATCAACAAGCGGATCAAGACCCTCTTCGACCCCGAGGGAAGACTCAACCCCGGACGGAAGGTGCTCGGATGAAGCTCCACCTCAACAGCACTGACCTCAACCAGTGCGTGAACTGTGGCCTCTGCCTGCCCCACTGCCCGACCTACCGGGTCACCCAGGAGGAGGCGTGGTCGCCGCGGGGGCGTATCGCCGCCATGCGCCTCGTAGAGGCTGGCACCATCGAGCTCGACGATCCCGAGTTCGTCAACAACATGGATTCGTGCGTCCAGTGCCGGGGCTGCGAGACGGCCTGCCCCTCGGGCGTACCCTTCGGCCGTCTCATGGAGGGAACCCGCGAGGCCCTGACCGAGCAGACCAAGTACCAGCCCTGGTGGCGCCGACTTGGCTACCGCGCCCTCGGCCACCACCGGCTCCTGCTCGCCGGATCCACCCTGGTGGCCATCGGCCAACGCTTGCGCCTGGTGCCGTCCCAACGTCTGGGCCTGCCCAACCGGTTGCCGATCCGACAACCAGCCCTGACATCGTCGGGCACCGAAGTGGTGTTGTTCACCGGGTGCGTGATGGATGCGTGGCAGCGCAACATCCATGCCTCGGTCAAACGGGTCCTCGAATCGGCTGGGGTGGGGGTGATGGTGTCAGGACCCGGGGCGGCGTGTTGTGGGGCCCTGTCCGAGCACGCCGGATTGGGTGACCACGCACGACAACTGGCTCACCGGGTCATCGATTCCCTACCCCCCCGCGAGCCGATCCTGGTCGACGCGGCCGGGTGTGGGGCCATGCTCAAGGACTACGGCCGGCTGCTTGGCACCCCAGAGGCCGAAGCCTTCAGCGCCCGGGTCTTCGACGTTCACGAGTGGCTGGCCGAACGGGTCGACCGGCTGCCGGCTCCGGCCCTCGCCCCCCACGAGCTCTGGCCCGACGGAGTGGCCATCCAGGACCCGTGCCACCTGCGGCACGTCCAGAAGGCCCACCAAGCCGTGTACGACCTAGTGGGCCGGTATGCGCCGGTTCGGGTGCTCGACGACGAGGGGCTGTGTTGTGGCTCCGGCGGCGCCTACTCGGTGCTCCGGCCCGACACCGCCGGAGACATACGCGACCGCAAGCTCGAGGCGATCCGCAGGTCGGGCACCCAGTTGGTGGCCAGCGCCAATCCCGGCTGCTCGATGCACCTCGCCGCCGCGGGGGTCGAGGTTCGCCACCCGTTCGAGCTCATCGACCAGGCCCTGGGGCTGGGAGGTCGGTAGTGGCCGGCGAATTCGAAGAGATCCGAAGCCGCCTCGAGGGTATTGCCGAAGAGTTGGCCGACCTGGCCATCTCCCGGCTGCGCGACAGCATCGATGCCGGCGGCCACGAGTTCCCCATCGACGAGAAGCGGCTCACCCGCGCCCGTCGCGCCGTCGAAAAGGCCATCAACCTCCTCCAGGAACCCGACGAGTGGGCCTGATTTGATCCCTCCCCTTCGAGCGGTACGGCCACAAGGCAACCGGCCGGGCGTCTCCTGACCAAGGGCCGGTTCCGCCGTGCGCCGGGCTAGTCCTCGGGGCCGGCGCCCAGGCCGGGGACGACATGGTGGGGGAGATCCGATCGGGGGTGTTCGGGGGTGGGACCGCCGGCGTTGAGGGCGTCGATCAGCTGTCGGAGCCGACTGAAACTGCGGTTGTCGAAAGCCAGCGCGAGGCGGGGCAGATCAGGCACGTCACCGTCGGATCGTTCCGCCCCGCTGGCCTCGGTACGTTCGATCTCGCCCTCGGTCACGATGTCGGCGAAGTCATCGTTCAGCGCGACCAACTCGTCGTCGCTGACCTCGCGCTCGAGACGGAACACCAGACGACCGGCCACGAAGCGGATCGAGTGGTAGGTGCCGTAGAAGCGGCAGATCTCGTCGACCGCTTCGTCGATGGAGTCAGTGCGACATACCAGGCTCAGGTCGGCCTCTCTGATCATCCCGTTGTCGAGGAGCTCGTGGTGGGCGAACTCGATCCACTTCTGCCAGTAGGTGGCACCGGGGGCCTCGAGCAGGACGATGGGAACCGGCGCGCTCCGGCCGGTTTGGACCAGGGTCAGCAGCTCGAAGGCCTCGTCCATGGTGCCGAACCCACCGGGGAGCATCACAAATGCGTTCGACTCCTTCACGAAGCTCAGCTTGCGGGTGAAGAAGTACCTGAAGTTGATGAGCTTGTCGTCGCCCATGATGGCGGGTGACGCCTCGGGCTCGAACGGCAGCTCGATGTTGATGCCAAAAGAGTTCTCCCGGCCGGCCCCCTCGATGCCGGCGGTCATGATCCCGGGCCCGGCACCGGTGAGGACCATCCAGCCCCGCTCGGCGATGCGAGCCCCGAAGTCGTGAGCCTGCTGGAAAGCCGGGTCCTCCCTGGGGGTGCGCGCCGACCCGAAGATGGCCACTTTGGGGCGGGCATCGTAGGGGCGGAAGACGTGCCACGCCTCGCGCATCTCGATCAGGGCGCGGGAGGCGATCTTCAGATCGAGCCGGTCGAGGTCCTCTCGGTCCATGAGCAGGGCAGTGCTGACCAGGTCACGGATCAGGTCGTCATTCCGTTTGGTGCCGACATCGGCGACGATGTCGCGGATCCGTTGGTCGAGCTCGGCGTCTCCGGTGGAGGGGCGGCGGGAGGCCATGATTGGCAGACCTTCTCTCAGATGGTGGGACCCGGGCGCCCCGGGCCTTCAGCGTATTCACCGGACATGTCGGAATTCAGGTTCGCTTCGGCCATGAGGCCCGCCACCACGGGGCCCATCTCGGTGGGGTCGTCGGGGTTGGCGGCCCGCGGCCCCTTGTGGAACGACTCGGCGATGGCGATCTGGTCACCACCCACCTGGAAGACCCGGCCGGTCACGTTCTTCGACTCCGGGCTGGCCAGCCAGGTGCAGATCGGGGCGATCCATCGGGGCGAGCGGCCCTCCCTCTGCTCGTCGGTGATCGGCTCGGTACGGAGGGGCTCGGTCATCCGGGTCAGGGCACCAGGGGAGATGGCGTTGCAGGTGATGCCGTATCTGGCCAGCTCGAGGGCGCTGATGACAGTGAAGCCGGCGATGCCGATCTTGGCCGCGCCATAATTGGTCTGGCCCGCGTTGCCGTAGATGCCCGACACCGAAGTGGTATTGATGATGCGGGCATCGACCTCGTGGCCCGCCTTGGTCTGTTCGCGCCAGTAGGCGGCGGCCCAGCGGGCGGGGGCAAAGGTGCCCTTGAGGTGGACCTTGATGACGGCGTCCCACTCTTCCTCGGTCATGTTGACCAGCATGCGGTCACGCAGGATGCCGGCATTGTTCACCACCACGTGCAGGTCACCGAAGGTCTCGACGGCCTGGTTGACCATGCGCTGGGCGCCTTCCCAGTCGGACACGTCGTCGCCGTTGGCCACCGCCTGGCCGCCCATGGCGTCGATGTCAGCCACCACCTGCTGGGCCGGTGTGAGGTCGGCGCCGGTGCCGTCGGGGGCGCCACCGATGTCGTTCACCACGACCTTGGCTCCGTGCTCGGCCAGCATCAGTGCGTGCTCGCGGCCGATGCCACGGCCCGCTCCGGTGACGATCGCCACCCGACCCTCGCACAGCTTCGCCATCAGAATCCCTTTCGTATGGTCATGTGTGATTGGGCCCGATACTTACACTGTCACCGGTGCAGCGTCTGATTCTCCTCATTCTCGTGGCCATCGCCATCCCCTTGGCCATCATCGTCATCTGGGATCCGCTGGCCCCCAACCCCCTCGAGGGCTTCTGCGCGCACATCGAGCAGTTGGGCGAGGGCGAGCTGTTCGGCGATTTCAGCGACGCCACCACCCGCGACGAAGCCGACGCCGCCCTCGACCGCGACCTCGCCGAGGTTCAGGGCCTACGCGACGTCGCCCCCGACCATCTCGACGTCCAGATCGAGGCGTGGGTGGGAGCTTTCGAGGACTTCGCCACCCTGGTGCGGGAGTCCGACTACCAGCCCGCTGAGGCCGACATCGCCGCCATCGACGAGCGGATCATCAACGCCGAACGGGAGTTGGCCGACATCGCCAACAACGACTGCCATGACTAACCCTCCGAAATTTGCAAGATTGGGGTGATTAGATCACCCCTGGCCTTCAGATTTCGCTAGAGGAGGGCCCTTTCGACACGGCCGTAGGTGGTTGTGCGTTGCTCGAGAGTACGTCCCAGGGGCTCGACCAGCTCACGGAAGTCGGTCTCGGTGACCTCCTGGCCGTGGGAGGCACCGGCAGCCCGGCTGATGTTCTCGTCGATGAGGGTGCCGCCCAGGTCATTGACGCCGGCCTGGAGGAGCTGACGCACCCCATCGAAGCCCAGCTTCACCCACGAAGCCTGGATGTTCTCGATATGGCCCCGGTAGGCGATGCGGCCGATCGAGTGCATGAGCACGACCTCGCGGAAGGTTGGCCCGCGTCGGGCCCACTTCTGGAGATACATCGGCGCGGCCATATGCACGAAGGGGAGGGGGACGAACTCGGTGAAACCACCCGTCTCCTTCTGCACCTCGCGTGTGCGCACCAGGTGGCGGGCCCAGTGCACCGGGTTCTCGATGGAACCGAACATGATCGTGACGTTCGACTGGAGACCAACCGAATGGGCCACCGCATGAATGTCGAGCCACTCCTGGGTGTCGATCTTGTCCGGGCACAGGCGGGCCCGGATCTCGTCGTCGAGAATCTCGGCGGCGGTGCCCGGCAGGGTACGGAGGCCGGCGGCCATGAGCCGCTTCAGATACTCGTCGAGGGGTTCGCCGGAGCGCTTGGCTCCCTCGGCGACCTCGAGGGCGGTGAAACCATGGATGTGCATGTCGGGGTCGGCTTCGCTCACCGCCTTGGCCACCTCGACGTAGTACTCGCCGTCGAAGTCAGGATGGATACCGCCCTGGAGGCACACCTCGGTGGCTCCCTGGGCGCGGGCTTCGATGACCCGCTCCTGCATCTCGGACAACTCGAGGAGATAGGGCTTGCCCCGGAGGTTCAGTGACAGCGGCCCCTTGGAGAAGCCGCAGAACTTGCACTTGAACGTGCACACGTTCGTGTAGTTGATATTCCGGTTGGAGATCCAGGTCACGACACCGCCGACGGCGTCCTGGCGGAACTGATCGGCCAGCTCGGCCACCGCGTTCACCTCGGTACCCCGGGCCCCGAACAGGGTCACGAGCTCGTCGACCCCTGGTTCCTGGCCGGACTGAACGCCGGCAATTACCTCGGCCACCGCACCAGTGGCGGCCGCCCGGCCCGGTATCAGCACCGGCGGGTCGATATCGGTACCGGTGTACCACTGGGTGCTGCGATCACCGATCTGCTCGACGTCGGCACCGTCGTCACCGGCCATCACGAACTCGACCTTCTCGGGGAATACCGAGCCGGGATCGTCGCGCCCCAGACCCTCGGCGTCGGCGCGGTCGAGGACGGGGAAGTGCTGGACCTCGTCGAGCCAGGTATCAGCGTCGAGGACGAACTCGGGGTAGATCGTGAGCCGGGGGGCCAGCACCTGGCCCCGGGCCTCGGTGACCTCGCGCAGGCGATCGAGGGCCGGCCAGGGGCGCTCGGGGTTCACATGATCGGCAGTGACAGGGGAGACGCCTCCCCAGTCGTCGATGCCGGCGTCGAGCAGGACCCCGAAGTCGTCGGAGAGGTTGGGCGGGGCCTGAAGGTGGATCTCGGGGGGAAGGACCAGGCGGGCCATGGCCAGCGCTTCGAGGTACTCATCTTCGGGGCACGGGGGCTTGAGATGCATGGCCGTGCCTGGCTTGGGCAGGAAGTTCTGGACGATGACCTCCTGGATGTGGCCGTGACGCTGATACGACTCGGCGATGGCCTCGAGGGCGGCCACCCGATCCTCGCGGCTCTCTCCGATACCCACCAGAATCCCGGTGGTGAAGGGGATCTTCGCCTGACCTGCGTAATCGAGGGTGGCGAGGCGACGGTCGGGGGTCTTGTCGGGGGATCCCCGGTGGCAATCGAGGTCGGGGTTCAGCGACTCGATCATCATGCCCTGGGAGGGGGAGACCGAGCGAAGATGAGCCAGCTCGTCGGGGTAGAGGGCACCGGAGTTGGCGTGGGGGAGCAGACCGGTCTCGACCTGCACCATCCGTGCCATCTCGGCCAAGTAGTGGACGGTGGACTCGTAGCCCCGCTCGGTCAACCACTCGGCCGCCAACGGGTACCGCAGCTCAGGCCGCTCGCCCAGCGTGAACAGGGCCTCGTGGCAACCCACCGACGCACCCGCCCGGGCGATGGCCAGCACCTCCTCGGCCTCGAGGTACACCTTGTCGAGCCGGGCCGGCGGCTGGGCGAAGGTGCAGTATCCGCACTTGTCGTGGCAGAGCATGGTGAGCGGGATGAACACCTTCGGTGAATATGTGACCCGGGTACCGAACTGCTCGTCACGCACTGCCGCGGCGGCAGCCATGAGCTCGTCGAGCGGGGTGGACAGGAGGTCAGGACGGGGCACGGTCGCTCCCAGGGGTGGTGTGGTCGGGTTGGTCTTCTGGGGGGCCGGGACGGCTACTGATGCGATAGGGACTGACGGTTTCGTTGCAGGTCGGGCAACTCAGGACCTGCTCGAGCGGGGTGCCGCATTCGGCGTGTACCAAGACGGTGGGCGGGCCGTCGGCGTTGTACCAGTCATCGCCCCACTTCATCAGAGCCACCAGAGCGGGGGAGAGCTCGACCCCCTTGGGGGTGAGCCGATACTCGTGGCGCACCGGACGGTCCTGGTATGGCACCTTCTCGAGCACGCCGGCATCGACCAGCCGACTGAGCCGGTCCGACAGGAGGTTGCGGGCGACGCCGAGGTCTTCCTGGATGAGGGTGAAGCGGCGAACCCCGCGGAACACATTGCGCAGGATGAGCAGGGTCCAGCGATCACCGATGATGTCGAGCGTCCGCGCAATCGAACACGACGCGGTCTCGTCGATCAATTTCGCGTCGGTCCCCATGGAGGGGACCATAGCAGGTCGGTTTAGATCTGCAACTGACCGGTTTAGATCTGAGACCTAGGCCCCCGGTACCGCCAAATTGGTCGAGTTGGGTGCGGCCACCGCGCCCAAGTCTCCCAATTTGCCCCCTTGCCTTCTCTTTGCTTGGGGGGGTGGGGCGAGGGCGGGCTACTTGAACTCGGCGGCGCGGGTGGACATCACACCGAGCAGTTCGTCGAACGACTTCGAGAAGGCACTCACTCCCTCAGCTTCGAGCTTGGTGGCCACCTCGCCCATGTCGATACCCAGGGCGGTGATCTGGGCAAGGGTGGTCCGAGCCTCATCGACGTCGACGTCGACGGTGCGGGCCACCGCACCATGGTCGATGAAGGCCTCGAGGGTGACGTCGGGCAGGGTATTGACCGAGTCGGGGCCGATGAGCTCGTCGACGTAGAGGGTGTCGGGGTACGACGGGTCCTTGGTGCTGGTCGAGGCCCACAGCGGACGTTGCACCCGGGCGCCACGGGCGGCCAGAGCCTCCCAGCGGGGGCCGGAGAACTTGTCGGCGGCCAGGGCGTAGGCCAGCTTCCCGTTGGCCACCGCGGCCTTACCCTTGAGGCCCAGGGCCCCGGGGGTACCGATCTCGGTGAGCCGACGGTCGATCTCGGTGTCGACCCGGCTGATGAAGAAGGAGGCCACGCTGGAGATGCCGCTCAGGTCACCCTCGGCCGCCTCGAGGCCGGCCAAGTAGGCCTCGATCACGTCGGCGTAGCGCTCGACACCGAACAGGAGGGTGACATTGATGCTGCGACCCTCGGCAATCATCTGTTGGACAGCGGGGACACCCCCAGCCGTGCCCGGGATCTTGACGTACAGATTGGGTTGACCGATCCGGTTGTCGAGCTCGCGAGCGGCCACCATCGTGGCCTCGGTGTCGTCGGCCAGCTCAGGGGCGACTTCGACCGAGACGTAGCCGTCCTGGCCGTTGCTGGCGTCGTAGACGGGGCGCAGGATGGTGAGGGCGTCGGCGATGTCAGCGGTCACCAGTGACCAGTACGAGTCCTCGATGGATGCTCCCTCCACCACCAGCTCGCGCAGGGCGGGGTCATAGGCATCACTCTCACCGATGGCCTTCTGGAAGATCGACGGGTTCGACGTGATGCCCCGCACCCCGCGCTCGACCCACCGTTCGAGCTCGCCACTGGTGATCCAGCCCCGCTTCAGGTTGTCGAGCCATGGTGACTGGCCCTGCTCTGTGAAGAGTTGGTGGAGACGAGTCTGGGTCATGGGCGGGCTCCTTGGGTAAGGGAGGAAGGCTTCAGAGCTGGCTGAGGGCGGTGGCCGCCACGTTCTCGGGGGTGATCCCGAACTCGACCATCACAGTGCCACCGGGGGCGCTGGCCCCGAAACGGTCGATACCGACGGTGACATCGGCGTAGCGCTCCCAGCCCAGGGTCACGCCGGCCTCGCAGCCGACAGTGGGCTTGGAGCGATCGATGACCGAGGCCTGGTAGTCGGCGCTCTGGGCCGCGAAGCGGTCCCACGACGGGAGGCTCACCACCCGCGCGGCGACGCCATCGGCCGCCAATAGCTGGGCGGCGGTGACACACACCGACACCTCACTGCCGGTGCCGACCAGGGTGACGGCGTAGTCAGTAGCGTCCACGAGCAAATAGCCGCCCTTGGCCACCTGGCCGGCGGCACCGGTGCCGCCGAGAACGGGGACGTCCTGACGGGTCAGGATGAGGGCGGTGGGGCCCTCGCCATCCACCGCCAACTGCCAAGCCTGGGCGGTCTCGTTGGCGTCGGCTGGCCGGATGACGCCGAGACCGGGAATGGTCCGTAGCGACATGACCTGCTCGACCGGCTGGTGGGTGGGGCCGTCCTCGCCCACCCCCACCGAATCGTGGGTGAACGAGTAGATGACCTTGGCGTTCGAGAGGGCGGCGAGACGGATGGCGGGCCGGCAGTAGTCGGCGAACACCAGGAAGGTGCCACCCACCGGGACCGCGCCACCGTGGAGCGCCATACCGTTCATCATCGAGGCCATGGCGTGCTCACGGACCCCGAAATACATCTGTCGGCCGCCGGGCTCGGCTGCGCTCTGCACACCATGGTCCTTGATGACCGTGCCGGTGTTGCCGGTGAGGTCGGCACCACCGCCCATGAGCCCGGGCACGGTGTCGAGAGCGGCCGCGATACAGGCCCCGCTGGCCTTCCGGGTGGCTACCTTGTCGCCCGTCTCCCAGGTGGGTAGGGCATCGGCCCAGCCGTCGAGACCCTGGCCGTTCAGCGCGGCGTCGAGGCAGGCACGGTCGCCTGTCCAGGCGGCCATGCGCTTCTCCCACGACTCGCGACCCGGTGCGCCACGCGATCCGGCTTCGCGGTAGTGGGTGAGTACGTCTTCGGGCACGGAGAACGATTCACCGGCCGGTAGGCCCAGGGCCTTGCGGGTGGCGGCGATCTCGGCGTCGTCGAAGGCCAGGCCGTGGGCCTCGTGGTGGTCGGTGAGGCCGGGGGACGGGTAGGCGATATGGGAGCGCAGCACGACCAGCGAAGGGCGGTCGTCGACACTCATGGCCTCGCGCAGCCCGCCCTCGAGGACGTCGAGGTCTTCGGCGGCCTCACCGAGCTCGACCACATGCCAGCCGTAGGACCGGAACCGGGCCGCCGCGTCATCGGACAGGGAGAGGTCGGTGGGGCCGTCGATGGTGATCTTGTTGTCGTCGTAGACCACGACCAGACGACCGAGCCCCAGGTGGCCGGCCAGCGAGGCGGCCTCGTGACTCAGCCCCTCGGCCAGGCAGCCGTCACCGGCGATGGCGAAAACGTGGTGGTCGCAGACGTCGTCGCCGAAACGGGCCCGCAGGTTGCGTTCGGCCGCGGCCATGCCCACCGCGTTGGCGAAACCCTGACCCAGAGGACCGGTGGTGACCTCGACGCCGGCGGTGTGGCCGACCTCGGGGTGGCCGGGGGTAGCCGAGCCCCACTGCCGGAAGTCCTTGAGATCATCGAGGGTCAACCCGAAGCCGGTCAGGTGGAGCATGGCGTACTGCAGGATCGAGGCATGGCCCGCCGACAGCACGAACCGGTCACGGTCGGGCCAATCGGGGGTGGAGGCGTCATAGTTCATGACCCTGGTGAAGAGCACATGAGCCAGCGGCGCGAGCGCCATGGCCGTGCCCTGATGGCCACTGTTGGCCCGGTGGGGCCCATCGATGGCCAGACCCTTCACCACATTGACTGCACGCTGGTCGAGTTCAGGCGCGTTCACGACGTCGGGCTCCTCCTCCGCTCCGGTGCGGTGACCCTATCCGCCCCAGCCCGCCGCGCCGAGCCGGGTTCTCGGCCCGCCGCCAATCCCAACAACTACCCTGGGCGCGCCGGGTATGGCCTGGGTGGTGCCGAGTAGGTACATGGTGCTGGTTCACTTCTGGACGTCGGACATCGCCCGGGTCATGGACTTCTTCACCGGAACCCTGGGCTTCACAGTCGCTCACGCTCAGCCCGAGGGAGGCCCGTTCGACTTCTGCATTCTGAAGCCGGAAGACCAGGAAGTTCTGTTCGGTGCTCCCCCTGAGGACCTGATCACCCAGGATCGGAACGATCGCCCTCTGCTCGAAACAGTGCGGGACCGTATCGGCCGGGGTGGGCCGTCGTCCGTCTATTTCGCGGTCGGCGATATCGATGCTCACCATCGAACCGCCACCCGACGCGGCGTCACGGTCTTGGAGCCCCTCTGGCTGACGCCCTGGG
>JAAEMS010000159.1 GCA_024225275.1 Actinomycetes bacterium | reverse complement strand
TCAATCAAACTTGGAGAAACAAGCCCCCCATCCCTCGCGCCCGCCTGAGGATTATTATTAATATTATTTATTTTATTAATATTATTATTTGGGTTACCCTTGCCATTACCCTTGAAAGTCCTTTGAAAGTCCTCTGCCATTACCTCTGCCGTACCTGCTGCTTCATAAGAGTTATAATTGCAACCACTTACAACTTCTTCCAGTGTGTCCTTTTCCGGGTCTATTTTTCTCTTTTTGTCTAGATTTATGTCTATTTTACTGTGCCCCTTGCGAGTCCCCATCGAGTCCTCAGTCATTACCTCTGTTGCACCTGATGTTTTATAAGAGTCATAATTGCAATCACTTACAACACCCTTCAGTGTGCCCTTTTGTGGGTCTGTTTCACTATTTATGTCTATTTCACTGTACCCCTTGCGAGTTCTCACCGAGTCCTCAGTCATTACCCTTGCTGTTCCTACTGCTTGGTAAGAGTCATAATTGCAAATAGTTATGACGCTTGTTAGGTTGCCCTTTTGCAAGTCTATTTTTCTGTTTTCATCTAAAACGGAAAGGAAGTTTCTGACTTTTTTGGTTGACCAACCCCATGCGTTAGCAAGGCTAGCTATGGACCGTGCCTGTTGCCCTCTTTTTAGCTTGATAAGGGATTGCCGAATGAAAACATCAGTATCCGTATAAGCTGCACACATCAGTAAATCAATCCATGCCTGTCCTTTGGAAAAAGGCTTCTCATTCCAAAGCCATGACTCGAGTATTTTCCTGTGTAATGATATGTATCCT
>JAAEMS010000158.1 GCA_024225275.1 Actinomycetes bacterium | reverse complement strand
TCAACGCCCTCGCCCGTGCCGGCTTCGAGATGGAGGAGTGCCAGGAACCACGAGCGGGTGACCTCCTCGCCGAGCAGCAACCGCTGTACACGCAGGTGCCGATCTTCTTCGCTGTCCGAGCCCGGCTACGGGAAGGTTCCCAGTAGCACCACCGTCGATGTCATTCAGAGACCGTTCGGTGTTCGAGAGTCGGCCCGCACGGGTGGAAAGCACGGTGTCACGAGGGGGCCAGATGCTGGAGGTGGCGGCTGCGATGATCGACGTGCTCACCCCCAACAACCTTGACGCACGAGGTCAGCTCCGTTTGGGTTTGGGCCAAAACGATTGCTGCTCTCGTTGAGGCAACGGTGCTCTCAGAGCCCGGTACAGCGGCGCTCCGACTGCTGGCCGACGCAGGAACGGCGTGAGGGTCGGGCGCGCCGAGTTCGCGGTGGATCGATCCGATCCACCGTTGAGCGAACGCGTTGGCCACCGGAGTCCGCACAGGGGGCTTGAGGATCTCGGGGCCTTCGGTGCTGAAGATCTCATCGAGGGTGTCGACGAACTGGCTCCCACGATCGCGAACACCACACCCTCAACGGTGGAACGTTTCCGGTCACGGCAAGTCGGCCTCGAATCGGGCGCTCAGCTTGGCCATGTCGCTGGGGTCGCCTGTGAGGATGAATGTGCCGAGGCTCTCGGCGACCACGGCAAGGTGAGCGTCGACAACATCGCCGCATAACCAACCCGTCCGCCGAACCGGGTCAACCTCAGTCGAAGTGGCGGACCGCTCTGGCCAAGTACGCCTGGCGTGCGGGCTCTCGCCAGACTTGGGCGAGAACTGGGTGGGTTGTGTGGAGCTCGTCGCCGCGTTCGGCTTCCCAGGAGGCGATTAGGTCGAGTATGGCCTGACTACGGCGGCTGCGGAGACTCCCAGAAACAGCCGGTTCTGCCCTTCAGGACTGTTCCCACATGACCTCCAGCAATGGTACTGTATCATCATGAGTGGGACACATACTGTCGTTGTGGGAGATCGGGGCCGTATCGTCGTGCCCGCTGACGTGCGCGAACGTGCTGGTCTCACCGAAGGGACCCCACTCGTCCTTCTGGAGACCCCCGATGGTCTTGTCTTGCTAACCCGCGAACAGCTACGGGACCGAGTCCGCAATGAGCTCGGAGGTCTCGATCTGGTTGGCGACCTTCTCGCCGATCGGCGTAGAGCTGCGGATGGAGAGGACGCGGCGTGAGCGTTGTCCTCGATGCATCAGCGATCTTGGCGTTCGTCCAGGATGAAGCTGGCTCCGATGTCGTCGAAGCAGAGCTCAGCGGGGAGTCCCGATGTGGGGCGGCGAACTGGTCGGAGGTCGCGCAGAAGGTGCTGGCCGCCGGCCGTGACTGGGATCTGGTTCGGGCGTTGCTGGAGAGCTACGAGCTGGAGATCGAGCCCGTGGAAGCGGTTGATGCGGAATGGGCTGCACGTCGGTGGAGGCGTGGCGAAGGCTTGTCCCTGGCAGATCGGCTCTGTCTGGCTCTTGCTGAGCGAGTTGACAGCGAAGTGGTGACGGCGGACTCGGCTTGGGGCTCAGCGGGAAGAGTGAGACAGATCCGCTGATTCGGTCCGTGACGCCCCGTCTCGCGACGCGGAGTCGTCGGGGTGAGCGTCAAACGTTGAGAATCGCCCAAGGGAATACCTCAGCCGGGGCCCGAGCAGCGGTGCCGAGCGGGGTGGCAGATTCCCCCACGGCCCACTGTCGGTGGGTTCGGTGAGGACGGCGGCTGGGGGTGGTGACTCGGTTCATCCTGCGACTCGACGCATGAGCCATTCGAGGGGGCCCCGGTCATGGCGGCGTCGCCAGGCCCAGGAGAAGAGGATGGCAGCAGCCGAGAAGATGAGGCTGGTGATGATCGCCCATTCCAGCGACTGGTCCTCGAGGCGGCCCATGGATTCGAGTACACCCATCCCCACAAGGACGTGGGCGAGGTAGATCGTGAGCGCGAGCTGTCCGGTTGAAACCAGTGGCTCGCTGAGGGTCTCGGTCAGCCGGTCGCCGAGCCAGATGGATCCGAGGATCACCAGCACGGCGGTACCGCCGCCGGCCGCGAGATAGAGCGGCAGAGGTGGGATGGGTTCGACGGAGAACAGCCAACGCCAGCTCTCGTCGTCGAGGTCGTCCAGGCTCGATCCCTTGAGGCCGAGCACGATGAGCGCCGCGGTTTCGGTGACGGCGACAACCACGGAGGCGCGGACGGCGAGTGCTCTGCGCCAGGCCGGATTGCGAAGATCAGTGCGGCCGAGCCACATACCGAATAGGTAGAAGGCGACCCAGGGAAACACGGGGTGGAAGCCGTCGAAGAACAGGTTGCGGATGAACCCTGACGGGGTCGAGATGCCCTCGTAGGAGTAGTCGTCGAGGTTCCAGTTGCTGAACGGGTCGAAGGTGACGATGAACACGGCCGCCACTGTGATTGCGATTGCGGCGAGGGTCAGGAGGCTGCGATCGGGGGCGAACAGCACGACGGCACCGATCGCCAGGTAGAGACCGTAGAAATGCAGGATGTCGGCGGGCCAGACAGGGAAGAATGCCCAACCGAGCACGAACAGGAAGAGTGCCCGTTTGGCGAGCGTGACCTGAGCGGCTCGGTGCTGGGTTGGATCATTGCTGGCTCGTGCCCGACGGGAGCCGAGACTGGCCCCGATGCCGGCCAGTACGACGAAGGTTGCGGCGGCGCGGCCATCGAACAGGGCCGCGAGGGTTCGGAGCCATTGGGAGCCCGAGTTGTCGGCGCTCATGGTGATCTTGAAGTTGACGATGACCATGCCGACGATGGCGAAGGCGCGGGCGATGTCGAGGCCGATGATGCGTCCACCGGCCACCGGCATCGCTGGCGGGTCGGAGGTGGGCTGTGTCATGAGTTGCCTCCGCCTGGGTCGTGGCGGTACGTCTTGGCCGTGAGATGGGCCAGTCCGGCAATGGTCAAGATGATGAAGACCGGCGACATCACAACTTGGAGGAGTGGTTCGCCGAGCAGAACCAGACCCCAGACAATGGCGACGGTAATGACGATGTCGACACCGATCTCCTCGGTGAAGACCTCGAGGCGAGTCTTCCTCGTCGGGATCGCGACAACACCTTGAACGGGGGTGGGAGGCATGCCGTCAGTCTAGCGACAGTGACAGGCTAGATGACAGCGACTCCCAACTTGCTAAGATGTAGGCATGCGATCAGTTCTGTCGCTTCGACAGCGCAATCGACTACAGGCGATGCAACTCGTGCAGGCAACCGCGGTCGCGATGTTCGAGATCGACGGATTCGAACACACCACGATCGATGCCATCGCCGAGGCCTGCGGCATCTCCGCATCGACGATCTACCGCCACTTCGGAACCAAGGAGCGCATTGTCTTGTGGGACGAGCGGGATCCCATCATCGACGATGAGCTCGGTCGCCGGCTCAGAAAGCAAGCAGCGGTGGACGCGTTTCGCGACACAGCCATTGCTGCCCTAGCCGACCGAGAGGACCATGAGTCGTTCCTGCGTCGCCTGAAACTGACCTACGCCGAACCCGCCATCTGGGCGGCCGCCGCGCAACAAGACCGCATTGATCGAGCAGATCTCGCGGCCGGAATCGCCACGATCGCCGGCCACAAGTCGGTCACTGTCGCCGACGACTGTGCGGCTGCGGTCTGCCTCGCGGCCCTCGACGTCGCTCTAGACCGCTGGCAACAAGACGGCGCCGCGGTGCCTCTTGGCGACCTCATCATCGAGACCTTCGCAGCCGCAACTGGGCTCGACGAGCCAATCTGACGCGGATCCACCTGCCTCGCGCCGAGGTTTGGGCACCGTGGTGTGCCGCGGCTGGGAGCAACGCGTACCACCTCATCGCGGAACTCCCTCGGGTATCGCCTTCCCATGATGTCCATCCTTGACGAGGCACACGCCTCGAATCAGGAGTATCAGCCAGACCGGGGGCAGACCCAAGCAACGGCGAGGGCTAGTCTGAGCCCTGCGAGCGAGGGGACCTCAGATGATTCGGGTTGGTGCGGTACAGGCGGGTTCGATTGCGTTCGACACGCCGTCGACACTTGACAAGCTGGAGTCTCTGGTCGCCGATGGAGCCACCCTCGGCGCCGAGTTGTTGGTGTTCCCGGAGGCCTTTGTCGGGGGCTATCCCAAGGGTCATGACTTCGGAGCGGTGGTCGGTTCACGCTCCGATGATGGCCGCGACTGGTTTCGTCGCTATCACAAATCGGCCATCGATCTCCCCGGTCCGGAAGCGGATCGGATTGGTGCGATTGCCCGAGAGCATGGCGTCAACCTCGTGGTGGGAGTCATCGAGCGTGACGGAGGCACCCTCTACTGCTCGGTACTCTTCTACGAGAGGGACGGGTCGCTGCTGGGCAAGCACCGAAAGCTCATGCCCACCGCGGCCGAGAGGTTGATCTGGGGGTTCGGAGACGGCTCGACCATGCCAGTGATCGACACGAGCGCCGGATGCCTCGGGGCGGCGATCTGCTGGGAGAACTACCTGCCGCTGTATCGCGCGACCCTGTACGGCAAGGGGGTCGAGGTGTGGTGTGCGCCGACGGTGGACGACCGTGAGCGTTGGGGGTCGACGATGCGTCACATCGCAATCGAGGGGCGATGTTTCGTGATCTCCGCGAATCAGTTCTCGGTGCGTTCGCACTATCCGGCCGACTATGTCACCGGGTTCGGTGATGACCCTGAGGCGGTGTTGATCGCTGGAGGCAGTTGCATCGTCGATCCGCACGGCGAGTTCCTGGTCCTGCCGGACCGGACCGGTGAGACGATTCTCATCGCCGATATCGACCTCGGTGAGATCGTGAGGGGGAAGTTCGATCTGGACGTGACCGGGCACTACGCCCGGCCCGACGTCTTCCAACTCCAAGTCAACGAGTCACATCAACAGCCGGTTCAACTGACGGACGGAATGGACAGCACCTGAGTAGCACCTGCCAGTGGCCAGCCCGACGGCCTCCTCGCATTGGTTGCTACCGACGCAACCGCGACGCCGCGCCAAGTCAGAGCGCAACGCTCGCTCGCATGGCCGATGATGGCAAGCTTGATGAGATCGTCACCAGCATCACTGGGCGGGCCGACATCTGCGCTGAATCGACCCTCGTCTTCCGGCACGGCGACCCGTTCGTCCACGGAATCAAATGACCGGTCCAACGGGTGATCGCACAGTCATCGTCGGCGGCGGGATCATCGGCATCGCCTGTGCCCACTATCTCGCTGAAGCCGGCCATGCCGTCACCGTTGTCGATCGAGCAACCATCGGCAGCGGCAGTTCGCATGGAAATCTCGGCTTCATTTGCCCCAGTCGTGTGCTGCCGATGAACGAACCGAGCGCGATTCGCGAAGGCTTGGCATCATTGTTCAACCGCCGGGCTGCGTTTCGGGTGAAGCCACAGCTTCGCCTCGACCTCTATCGATGGATGGCCGAGTTCGCGAGGCGATGCACACACGGCCGCATGATTGAGGCGGGCCGAGATCTGCAACCGCTGCTCGCCCTGTCCATGCAGGAGTACCTGGAGCTGTTCGAGGTGCTCCCATCCGATACTGAGTGGAAGCACAGCGGCCTCGCCTTCGCCTTCAGATCGCCGGCCGCCCTCGACGGCTTCGTCGAGACCGACACCCTCCTGACCGACACCTACGGCATAACGGCCAGCAGGATCGAGGCTGCCGATCTCCCCGCGTTTGATCCCGCCCTACGCGACGACCTCGCAGGGGCGTTCATCTACCGCGGCGACGGCTTCGTGCGGCCTGAGTCCCTCATCCAGACATGGCAAAGCCACCTCACCGACCAGGGTGTCGAGTTCTGGGAGGACTGCCCGGTAGCCGATGTTCACACCGAGAACGGCAGAGTTGTCGGTCTCGATACCGTTCGTGGCGAACTCAAGGCTGACCATTATGTATTCGCCACGGGGGCATGGTCGCCCGAGTTCGGCTCCCAGCTGGGCTGTCGGATCCCGATCGAGCCCGGCAAGGGCTACTCGGTCACCATGAACCGTCCCTCCGTCTGCCCGACTCACCCAATGCTGTTCCCCGAGCACCACATCGCCATGTCGCCCTATGCCGACGGCTATCGCATTGGGTCGATGATGGAGTTCGTGGGCTACGACACCTCGATCCCCGAGCACCGCATCACCCAACTGACTGAGTCAGCGGCCCACTACCTGAAGGAGCCAACCGGGAGTGAGACGTTCGAGACGTGGTATGGCTGGCGGCCGATGACCTGGGACAGCTTGCCGATCATCGGTCGATCCCCAGGGCTCGACAACGCCGTCCTTGCCACCGGGCACAACATGCTGGGGATAGCGCTCGCTGCCGGAACGGGGCGACTGATCAGTGAACTGGTCAGCGAACGGCCCAGCGGCATCGACATCTCTGCCTTCTCTGCGAACCGATTCTGATGACTGGACAACGAGCTGAGAATCACATGCTCAAGGGAACCCCATCGGCCGCGTTCGGCCTGATCAGCACCCACGCCTGAGCTATTGCAGGATCCTGCTGCGGCTGGGGTCGTAGGCAGCACCTCGAATCCTCGTTGCCCCGGTGCGTTCCCCAAACGCCTCGACCTCGAAGCGGTCCATGGTGGCGAGATCGGCCGGGACGTACCCGAGTACCAGACTCCTACCGACCGTGTAGCCGAAGCTTCCGCTGGTCGTCTGACCCACGGCGTGACCATCAACCAGGATTGCTTCGCTGCCGAAGACCGGCAGCGGCTCATCCAGGCTGAGACAGATCACCCGTCGGTTCGGGCCGTCCGCCCTGATCCGGCTGAGTGATTCGGCGCCTAGGAAGTCGCCCTTGTTCCAATTGAGGACGAAGCCGAGGCCTGCCTCGAGGTGCCGGTGCCTCCGCCGTGACAGATCCTTGTATCGATGACGGCGACAGGCCGATGCGACCCTGGCTACGAGGCCGTGCGGGAGGCGTTCGAACGAAACTTCGCGCCAATTGACGCCGACCCTGGGGACGTTGGCGCCGCTATGGCCCCGATCCACGGTGGTCGTGTCGTCGTGGATCTCTGGGGCGGCTCGGTCAGCGAGGGAGGTGCCACGTGGGGATACGACGCGCTGGTCAACATGTGCTCCGTCGGCAAACCGGTCGCTGCGGTCCTGGCCCTCGCTGCGGTCCAGCGCGGTGAGCTCGACCTGGACGAGCCGCTCGGCACGGTCTGGCCGGCGTTTCGTGGTCTCCATGGTGAGACCACCCTGCGACAGGTCCTCGCACACCAAGCAGGACTCGCGGCGGTGGCTGAATCACTTGATCCCGAATCGATTGTCGACTGGTCGGCCATGGCGGATGCTCTCGCCCGTACGCCACCATGGTGGACCCCGGGCTCCGCCCATGGCCTGCCGCAGTCACATCACCGCCGAGTCGCCCAGATCGTGTCGCCCGTCGATCAGGGCTCCGGTCCCACCCGTCACCGGCCGGCTGAGACCGAGCAGGATCGCATGCGGGCACACACCTGCTTCAACCCACCAAACCTGTCCGGGTTCGGCGTGGTGAACACCGCGGACTGGCGCGGCGCCTCGATCCCGTCCACCAATGGCCATGCGACAGCGCGTGCGATGGCCCAGTTCCACGCGGCGCTCCTACCGTCAGCACCAGCGCCCCTGTTGGCTGAATCACTCCGTATCGAGGCCACCACTGAGCACTCCGCCGGCTCAGATCTGGTCCTGCAGCGCGAGACGAGATTCGGCCTGGGATTCCAGCTTCACCAGGAGACCCGAGCGATGGGAACCGGACCCGACGCGTTCGGACACTTCGGCCATGGTGGGTCGCTGGCGTTCGCTGATCCTGATCGAGACGTGGCCTTCTGCTACCTCATCAACCGCCCTGGTGGTCGCTGGCAGAGTCCCCGCACCCTTCGCTTGGTTGCATCGACAGCAGAAGCCACGTCCTGACCGCATGTGAGCGTGTTCGGCCGTGATCTCGGGGGATCAGACGTCTATTCGGGCCTTTCGTCTCCGATCTGCCCTGAGGCTCGGCGCACCAGCGCTTCGGCCAGCCGATCTCCACGCGGGGGGTCGGTGATGAGGGTGTTGGCGACGATGACTTCCAAGCCCAAGTCCTCGATGGCGGCGGCCTCTGCTGCATCGGCGCTGTCCAGGATGAAGGAGGATGCGAGATCGCGGTAGAGGCCGGCAACGGCGGTGGCCGTGTGGGGAAGGCCCCTGGAGTCCATGAGTGCTCGGGCGGCACGGGTCCGGTGATCATCTCCCGCGGTGTCGACGGGTATGGCGGTTACGACCGGAGTCACCGCCATGACTGATGCTCGCCGGGCCGCCAGCTGTTCCCGGATCCCTGGGAGAGCCAAGATCGGTTCGATACTCGACACAGGGTTGCTCGGCCCGATCACCACCAGGTCGGCATTGGCGATGGCATCCAGGACACCGGGCGATGGCACCGCAGACTCGATCCCGCCGTACTCCACTTCGGTCACCGGCCCGGCCGCACCCCTACGCACGAACCACTCCTGGAACTCGTGGGTGCCATCGGCCATCACGATCCGAGATCCGACCTCTGAATCGGTCATCGGCAACAGCCGGGTCTGGATTCCGGTGCGCTCCACCAATTCGGAGGTGACCGTGCTGAGCGGAAGTCCGCTCCTGAGAAGGCTGGTGCGCAGGAGGTGGGTGGCCAGGTCGTGGTCACCGAGGTTGAACCAGGCATCGTGCCCGAGGGCACGGAGCTGCTCCATAGCCACGAAGGTGTCGCCGGTCAGACCCCAACCCCGTTCCTCGTCGCGCCGTCCCGAAAGGGCATAGAGGTTCGTGTCGAGGTCGGGGCAGATGCGGAGCCCGTAGCGCCACAAGTCGTCGGCGGTGTTGACAACAAGGGTGAGCTCGCCCGGTTGGAGTGCTCGGGCCAGTGGAACGGCCACACGGCTGCATCCGACCCCACCTCCGAGCATCGTGATCTTGGTGGTCATGATGTGGCAGCGATCAGGACCGGCTGTACACCCGGTCCCCGTCAGGAGCGAAGGCCTCGAGCAAGAACCTCTCCTGGGGCTTCTCCGACGCCGTCTTCGGGATCTCGTCGACCACCTGAAGGTAGCTGGGAACGAAGTTGGATTCGAGGCCTGCCCGGCAGGTTTCGAAGACCGACTCAGGGTCGAACCGGGAGGGGTCGGTGGGGGTGATGGCAGCCACCACGTCCTTTTCGCCGGGTGCGCCCGAAGCGGCGGGGACGCCGTAGACGAACACATCGTCGATCTGGGGGTGCTCGGCGAGCACTCTTTCGACGAACCCCGGGTTGACGAAGTCGCCGTTGTGGCGGAGTCCCCCTCCCTTGCGGTAGTCGAAGAACAACCAGCCGTCGGCATTGGCGTGGCCAATGTCGCCCGATCGCAGCCAACCACCCTCGGTCTTGGCGGCGGAGGCATCGGGGTTGTCGTGATACTCGACCTGGGCAGACCCACCGCCGGCCGGGCGAGAACAGATCTCTCCGGAGACTCCTGGCGGGCAATTGTTGTCGTTGGGGTCGAGGACCCTCATGTCGAGACCGGGGACCGGCCGTCCGAATGACCCGATCGGGCCCTCGCCGATCGGCTTGTACGCCAGGCCACCTTCCACCGCGCCGTACCACTCGAATACCGAGACGCCGAATCTCTCCTCGAATGCTTCCCATATCGCAGCGGGCATTCCTGCACTCACCACATAGCGGACCGGGTTGTCGGCGTCGTTGGGCTTGGGCGGCTCGCTGTAGACGGCGGTGGCCATCCCTCCGAGCAAGCTGAAAGTGGTGCAGCCGTGGAGGCGACAGACATCCCAGAGCCGTGATTTGGTGAACCGGCGGCTGAAGACGCCGCGTACTCCCATGCTGAGCGAGGGACCGAGGGTGACGGCCTGGGCGTTGCCGTGGGTCAACGACAGACCCGTGTAGGGGCGGTCGTCTGCTTCGTAGCCGATGAGGCGGCCCACCAGGGCGAACCCTCCGAAGCGTTCGTTGGGGAACACAACTCCCTTGGGGTCGCCAGTTGTTCCGGAGGTGTAGATGATCTGGAGAGGATCGGACGGCTGTTCGAGCCTCACGTCGACCGTGGTTTCCGGTCCGCTGAGCACCTCGACGAAGGACTCGACTCCCGGGACGTCGTCGAGATCGGGTACGTCCTTCTCCCCGGAGGGCAAGGCCAGGATCCAGCCGTCGGAGCCGAGGGAGCTCATCGCTGCCCTCACCGCGGGGAGGGTGTAGTCGCCTCCGGCCACACCTGCGCACCCGGCGTTGCTCAACATGAAGGCGAGCTTCTCACCCTTGGTGCGCGGGTCGATCGGTACCGCCACCGTGCCGGTGATCGAAGCTGCGATCAGGGTCTCCACGAATTCGGGATGATTGCGCATCATGAGCGCGAAGCTGTCGCCTCGCTTCATGCCACGGGAGATCAGCCCTTCGGCTATCCGGTTGGCGTTGCGATGGAGGTCGGCGTAGGTGCGCACCTCATCGGGGGTGGCACCTCCGTCGAGGCTGAGGTGTTCAAAGGTGAGAATGTCGAGGTCGGGGGACTTCTCGGCCCGAGCTCGCACCATGTCGGCCAGGACGTTGTCGTTGGGCTCCCTCATCACAGGGCTCAATTCGACACGATCGTGATGCACAGGGCAGCTACGTCGGAACCGATTGTTCCCCCACCGTTGTGCGCCAGCCCCACGGTGGCACCCTCGACCTGTCGGTTGCCCGACCGGCCCTGGATCTGCTCGGTGAGCTCCACCACCTGGGCGATGCCGGTGGCGCCGACGGGGTGTCCCTTGCGCAGCAGACCTCCCGATGTGTTGACGGGAAGTCGACCGCCGAGGGTGGTGACCCCCTCTTCGACCAGCTTCCCTCCTTCGCCGGGGGCACAGATACCGAGGGACTCATAGGCGATGATCTCGGCGGGGGCTGATGCATCGTGGCACTCGATGAGGCTCAGGTCCTCGGGGCCGATCCCGGCTTCCTCGTAGGCCTCCTTGACGCAGAGTCCGGCTACGTCGATCTCACCCGGTGGGTGGTCCCAGCCCGAGCGCAGGACGCTCGAACGGATGCGGACCGGGTTCTGGATTCCCATCTGACGGGCCCGTTCTGGGCTCACGAGTATCACCGCCGCGGCACCGTCGCCGATGGGTGAACACATCGGACGGGTGAGGGGCTCGGCGATCATGGGGGAGTTGACTACGTCCTCGACGGAGAGTTCCTCGCGAAACTGGGCCCGGGGGTTGAGATGGCCGTGGCGAGAGTTCTTGGCCGAGACGGCGGCGAACTGTTCGACAGTGGTTCCGTAGCGGTCCATGTGGCCACGGGCGACCCGTGCGTAGATGTCCATGAACATCGACCGTTTCTCGCCGGCTCCCGATGAGGCGGACTCGGCGCCCGCATTGTCAGCGGACTTCTGTAGCCCGGCCATGAGCTCTTGGAGAACCTCCACATCGACCGCCCCGCTGAAGGCACCAAATGTCTTCCGCTTGTCCTCGTGATAAAGCTTCTCTGCCCCGAGGGCGAGCACACAGTCGTACAACCCGGCGGTGACCATCGCCGCGGCCTGGTTCAGAGCGGTCGAAGCACTCGCACAGGCGTTTTCGACATTGATGACCGGGAGCTTCCCGAGTCCGATCCCTCGAAGGATCACCTGACCGCGGATGGACTCCTGCCCGGTGACCAGACCCGCCGCGGCGTTGCCCACGTAGGCCGCATCGAGGTCGTCCCCGGTGATACCGGCATCGGCCAGCGCGGCGGTCACGGCTTCGCCCCCGATCGCTTTCAGGCCCTGGTCGAGGTGCTTGCCGAATTGGGTCATGCCGACACCGGCGACGACAGCGGTGCTTTTCATCTTCGTTCCTTTCGGGGTGCGACTCTCTTCACTCAGATCAGGCCGCTACCGGGGATGTCGAGGGCCTTCTTGAGCCACTCGAGCTCGGCCTCTCTGCCTGGCAACGGAGCCGGACGGGTGAAGAGTCCGTCCTCGGTGAGCTCCTCCACGACCGCCTCGGATCGGGGGAAGGGCTTCCCGTATTCGTTCATGTGGAACAAGTCTTCGAAGGGTTGCCTCGGCCGTTGGCCTCCGGCTTCCCAGGTCTCGGCCGGGTATCCGACGGTCTGCAGCATGAGCACCCGACACCCGTCGGGGAGGCCCAGCCTCTCGCTGATCTCTTCACCGTTCGGTGTACCCAAGCAGCAGGTGCCCAGGCCCAATTCGTAGGCCATCAGGGTTGCCTGGGCAATCCCTTGCCCGCAGTCGATCTCGTTGATGCCGGCCACCTTGAGGTTCTCACGGATCCCGTCGAAGAAGGGGATGATCTTCTCCTCGAGGTCACGCTCCTTGTTCTCACCCACCCCAAGGGCCCCTACCTGCAAGAGCTCCCTCAGCCGGCTGCTCTGCTCGTCGACCGCGTTGGCGTCGAAGAACCAGACGATGGTAACCGGAGCCCGGCGGATCTGGAAGCCGGCGATGGGGGCGAAGAGGGCTTCGTTGGTCTCCTCGGGAGCAGAGTCGCGGAACACGACGAGGGCCCGCAGGCCGCCTACGTTGCCCCAGTGCGATGCTCGGCGTGCCGCCTCGAGCATGGCTTGGATCTTCTCCGGTTCGACCGGCTGGTAGGGGCGTAGAAAGCGGATTGATCGGCGCCGGCCGATGACTTCTCGTAGTTCCATTTCGAACCTTCCTTCTGTGAGCTCAGAGTTTGGAGCCAGCGACGATGCTCAGCACCTCATTGCAGCCGTCCTCGATCATGGCGGCCCTAGCATCCCTCAGGAGCTTCTCGATGGGGTATTCGCGGGCCAGTCCGTTTCCACCGAGGATCTGGAGTGCATCGCTGGCGATGTCGAACGCGGTGTTGGTGCAGAAGGTCTTGGAGGCGATCGCATACTGGATCGGCATCGATCCTTTTGCCCCCATCACGGCCACCCGACGGGCCAGGGATCGGGAGGCCTCGAGTCGGGCGAACATCTTGAACAAGCGGGTCTGCACTGTGGCGTGTTCGATGATCGGCCGGCCGCCTTGGACCCGCTCGCGGGCGTACTCCAATGCATGTTCGTAGGCCGCTCGGGCCAATCCGACGAAGGTGGTACCCATGTAGGTGTTGGCGCTGGTGAGCACCGCCTCGACCATCGGGGCGTAGGCCTCTGGTTCGACAACCATCCAACGTCCCGGGATGCGGACGTTGTCGAAGTGGATTTCACCCTGGGGCAGGGCTCGCTGGCCGAGCTTGTCGAGGGGGCGCCCCCTGCTCACACCGGGCCCATCGAGAGGCACGATGGCGACTCCACCCTTGGCGAACCCGCCGTCACCGTCGATCGAACAGAACAGGGCCGCGACATCGGCAATGGTGCCGTTCGACACCCAAGCTGCCTTGGTGCCGTTGATCACATAGTCGTCGCCGTCACGGCGGGCGATGCAGTTTGCTCGGATACCGGAATCGGCGAACGAGGGATCGGTCAGGGTGAGGTTGTCGCTGCCATGATCGGGTTCGGTGATGGCCCAGCAGCCTATGGAAGTGCTGTCAGGACCGAAGAAGCGGTCGAGGAGTTCTGGGTCGCCGGTGAGGGGAGCGAGGTTGCGGGGGAATCCGGCCGCCCCCAGGCTGACCGCCAGTCCACTGTCGCCCCAGCCCATCTCCTCGTTGATCAGGGCCAAGAGCAGGGAAAGCTCAGCGGGCTCGAACAGGCCGAGTTCGCCAAGCTGGTGGACACCAAGCTGGCGGTACTTCTCGTGCACCGTCCATAGGACCGAGTCGGGGGCGATCACGTCGGCTGGATCGGGGAGCTCGTCGAGCTCCTTACCCGCGGGCCGCAATACATCGGCGGCAAACCGGTGTGCGGTCTCGAGGATGGAGAGCGCCTCGTCGGAGAGCTCGACTTCGCTGGTGAGAGAATCCATCTGAGGGCCGCCCTTCCTGCGGTGGCCGACCGGAGTAGCAGTCTGCTACAGGTCGAGTGGCTCACGGTAGTGCCAAGAACCCGCGAGCCTCGCATCGGCCCTGCCCGCGGCGCCCGGATCTCGAAGAAGCTGCCAGAGGACTCGGTGGCTAGTGGGCGGTGATGGGTGATGTGGTGGTGTTGGCTGCGGTTCAGGCGGCCCCGGTCTATTTGGGTCGCGAAGCGAGTGTCGAGAAGGCCTGTCGGTTCATCTCCGAAGCAGCCGGCGAGGGCGCTGAGTTGGTGGCTTTCGGTGAGACATGGCTGTCGGGGTACCCCTTCTTCGTGTTCTCGGCGCCGAGCAGGCTGCGCTGGGCAGCAGCCGAGATGTATCTGGATCAGGCAGTGGAAATCCCTGGTCCTGAGACTGACGCGTTGTGCGAGGTGGCTGGTAGAGCGGGCATCGATGTGGTCATCGGGGTTGCTGAGCTGGATCGACGCACCACGGGCACGGTCTACTGCACGATGCTGAGCATCGGTCGCGAGGGTCAGATTCTGGGAACCCATCGCAAGCTCAGGCGTCTCCAACGGACCCACCGAAGCCGTCAACAACCAGGTGAAACACGTCAAGCGAGTCGCGTTCGGGATCGTCAACCACCCCAACTGACGCACCCGCGCCCTGCTCTACGCCGGCAAACCCAACTGGGACCTACTGGCCAGGGTCACACCGCGCTGGAACCGGAATCGCCAGATTCCTTGCTCTTGGAAGCTCGGTCGTATAGCCGCAATGAATGGCGGAAGGCTCCACGCGTGGGCTGATCTCGCGGCGGCTCTCACTTCAATTGGGTGCCAGTACCGCGTTCAGTGCACCTACGATCATTTCGATGGCCACGACCCCGGCGTACGCGGCGTGCGGCAGCGGTGGTCCGATCGTGATCGACGATTTCAGCCTCAATCAGTCCGCCAACAGTACTGTCATGTTCCCGCCAACGGTGTTGTTCTCACAACGCCAGCTCATCGGGCCTTCCACAGTCGTCGATGGCGGTAAGGCGAAGCTCGTTGCGCCCAATCTTCTCGACGCGTCAGAACTCCGCTACGAAGTCAACCTGGACTTGGTTGGATGCACTGAGATAGTGCTGCAGAACGTCACCGAGTTCGGCCGCACACCGAAACTAACACTCCATTCGATGGCCTCAAGCGACATCGTGTTTGGCACCACCACCTCGACGGAGATCATATTCGATCTCGGCGGTTCCCCCCCGAGCATTCTCGGGAGTCTCACCTCAATATGGGTGGACCCTATTTCGAACTTCGTTGCCGCATCGCTCATTGCGGAAGCGCTCATTGCCCGGTGATGGGTCGGGCCAGTGGCGGTGTCTGGTTCTTCCACCGCTGTCCTGATCCACACCAGGGTCAGGTCAGCCTAGTATTTCGGCGCTTCCGGGATGAGCGGGGTCGGGTGATCTGAACCGGGGGGTCCGCGGGGCGCGGTACACGCTTCAGGCATCGGATTGCTTCTCGTTTCGTCTTGCCTTCGGTGATGCGTTTGTCGAGGTAGCGGCGGGTGGTCGCGTCCCAGCGCAACCGACCAGCACAATCCTCCAAAGGGCCATGATCGCGTCGCGGTTTCGGCGATCATCAGTGCTGCGGCGACGTCAGGGCCGACGCCTTGCTCGTCGAGTAACCCTTCGGGAGCGGACTGCTCCACAACATCGCTGAGGGCGCCAGCGAGGGCCTTCGCTTCGTTGTCGAGCTGGCGCCAGCGGCAGGGAAGGCTCAGCATGGCCCGCCTGTAGCCAGAGGAATCGTCAAAACGTTCATCGTCGAGGATCACCGCGACAGTCTTGACGATCGACAGTCGAGCGAACTGTTGACGGAGATCATCGTCGACGGTGACGATCAAGGCGTGCAGTTGGTTCGTTGCGCTGTCACGAGCCTTGATCGCGGATTGCCTGGTCAGGCGCAGCGCCGCATTGTTTCGACATCACCATCGGCGGACTTCGGTGTGATCAGATCATGCCCGGCCAGCACGGTTCGTGCGGCTGCCTCCGCGCCGATGGAGTCGGACTTGCCATGTCGCCGTCGTGTCTGACGCTTGGGTGTCATGACTTCGTGGACGATGATGTTGGTGGCGGTCAGATAGCGACTCAGCCCAAGACCGTATGACCCCGAGCCTTCAATGCCTACCGCGGCGAGTTCACCGAACGAAGTGAACCACTCAAGCATCGACGCGTATCCCGAGGCTTTCGTCTCGAACGACCCCCCGCCAAGCCTTTGACGGCTCTCATCGATCGCGACGGCAACGTTCTGGTCCTTGTGGGTATCGACGCCACCGATCACACGGCGACAGGTTTCTGGCATCATTGGGCTGGCTTCCTCTCATCAATTCGAACGAGGTGGAGCACGGTTGCCGGCACGGGTTGCGGACAGAACAGGGATGGGATCTCGGTTCAGTTCAGGCTTCTCCCAGGTCACACAGCCCGTCCGGCAACCACACTCACACGCACACCCCGAGCAGCCGGTGGACGGATCGGATCAAAGGCACAACGGCCGATTCC
>JAAEMS010000157.1 GCA_024225275.1 Actinomycetes bacterium | reverse complement strand
CGATGAGTGAGTACCGCGAGCTGGCCCGCCCGGCCGAGAGGGTGAAGCGATGAGTGAAACCACCAACACCCTCCGGGCCCTGAGCATTCCGGCCACCGATCCAGACCAGGTGAGCCGACGCCGGTTCCTCCAGGGAGCCCTGGCTACCGGTGGCCTGGCGACCGCGGGGACCAACTTCTTGTTCGATCAGGCAGCCGATGCGGCCCCGCTGGGGGCCGCCGAGGGTGTCCTCGTGGTCGTCTTGATGGCCGGCGGCAACGACACCCTGAGCACGGTGGTGCCCATGAACGACGGCCACTACCACGCCCTGCGCAACCGAACCCGGATCGACAACCCCCTCCCCATCACCGGGGGCATGGGCCTACACCCCAACCTGCCCCTCCTGCGCGACCGGTTCGACCAGGGCAAGGTGGCTGTGGTCCAGGGGATCGGCCAGACCGACGCCACCGACCTCAGCCACTTCAGCTCGACCGCCACCTGGATGCGAGGGGCCGGCGGATCGGTTCCCGCTGGCACCGGCTGGCTGGGTCGGTACCTCGATGGTCTCGGTGGCAGCCGCACCGGGTTCGAGGGCATGCAGCTCGGCTCGTCGATTCCCCTCCACATGGTGGGCTCACTGGCTCCGGTGACCGCCCTCACCCCCAACGACAGTGACCTGTTCGGGGCCCGTTCCGAGAGGTGGGAACGGTCTCTCCAGAACGCGGTCTCGGCCTACGGGGGCGCGACGGGGCTGGGCCCCTGGGGTGACTACCTGGCCGACACCGGCGGTGCGGGCATCGATGCTGCCCGCACCGTGGCCCCCCTGCTGGGCGGTGCTTTCCCCGACGGTGAGCTGGCCAGCGAGATGACCCTGGCGGCCCGGGTCATCAATGCTGATCTCGGTGCTCGCGTCATCAGTGTCTCCTTCGGCGACTTCGACACCCACGACGATCAGACCGGCGAGCACGACCAGCGCATGGCCGAGTTCGACACCGCCATCGACTCCTTCTTCCGCGAGCTCCAGGGCCGGTTCCACGACAGGGTCACGGTCATGACGTTCTCCGAGTTCGGCCGCCGCGGGAAGGAGAACGACTCCCGGGGCACCGACCACGGCAACGGTGGCTCCCTGATGCTCATCGGCGACAGTGTGTCGGGTGGCCTCCACGGCGACCACCCCAACCTGGGAGACCTCGACAGTCGCGGCAACCTCAAGACCAGCATCGACTTCCGCCAGGTCTACGGCACCGTCCTCGAACGGTGGCTGGATGCCGACCCGGGCCAGGTCCTCGGGCGCGACTACGCCATGCTCCCTCTGTTCACGTCCACGCCAGGCGGGTGCACGAACATGCCACCGAGCCAGGTGATGATAGGGGCCGCGAGCCCATCAGCGAACAGTGGCTACTGGATGCTGGGCCAACAGGGCCAGGTCCACGGGTTCGGCGCTGGTGCCGTCTACGGCGGCTCGTGCGTCCAGACCTGGGAGGCGGCCGACATCGAACCCCGCACCGCGGGCGACGGCTACTGGATCCTGTCGGCCGATGGCAATGTCTACTCCTACGGCGCGGCCGGCTATCACGGCGGCACCGGAACCCTGCCGGCCGGCGAGCAGGCTGAGAGCATCTCGGCCACCCCGTCACAGGGCGGCTACTGGATCTGCACCAACCGGGGCCGGGTCCTCACCTTCGGCGACGCCGGCCACTTCGGCGACATGGCCGGCCTCCCCCTCCAAGCCCCGGTCATCGACTCGATCGCCACCCCCACCGGACTCGGCTACTACATGGTTGCCGAGGACGGCGGCGTCTTCAGTTTCGGCGACGCTCGCTTCTACGGGTCGATGGGCGGAGTCCGGCTGAACGGCAAGGTGCTCGGGCTGGCGCCCACCCCGGGCAACAAGGGCTACTGGCTGGTGGCCGAAGACGGCGGCATCTTCGCCTTCGGGAGCGCCAAGTTCCGGGGATCGATGGGTTCGGTCCAACTCAACCGGCCGGTGCGGGGCATGGTCGCCTTCGGCAAGGGCTACCTCCTGGTGGCCGAGGACGGCGGCATCTTCAACTTCAGCGAGCTCAGCTTCCACGGCTCACTGGGGGCCAGCCCTCCCCCTTACCCGATCGTCAGCGTCGCCGGCTTCAAGAAGTAGGACCAGCTCGCGGGCGACCCCGTCAGCGAGCGATGGGCACCTGACGACGGAGCCCGAGCCGGTCCACCGGGACCGAGTCCCAGTGGGGCGACTCGGCGGTGACGTTCATGGTGGCGTGGAGGCGAACGAACAGGCCCACGGCCACGGCCGGACCTCCGATTCGACACCACGATCCCTTGTCCACGCGGTCACCAGACTCGACCAGGTGGGCCCGGATGTCGCCAACGAGGCGTTGATCGACGGGGCCGGAAGCATCGGCGATGAGGACACGGTGACGGATCCCACGGTCGGCCAGGGCCGGCGCCTTCCGGCAGCGGATCAGCCCCGTGCCCCGTAGCCCGATCCGCAACAGGGGTTCCACCAGACCGGTGCGCCCCAGGATCATGCGTTCGACAGCAGCGGGGACCCCGTAGGCCGCCACGCCCGTGAGCAGGCCGGCGATCTCGGACCGTTCGCCCCCGATTCCCAAGCCGGCTGACACTTCCCGCAGGGTGAGGTGGAGTTGGATGGCGGGGTCCTCGAGGTTCACGACGCGCACGACGTACCGCTCGATCCGGGTGACGCCCAGGAGGGTGACGTCGCAGTCGCCGTAGACCAGCCAGCACCGGGCCAGGGTGGCCTGCTGGCAGAGCTGGCCCTCCACCACACCGGCCCGCAGCTCACAGAGTTGGGACCGCAGATCGCGGGTGATCATGTCGTCGACCAGCTGGGCCGAAGGGTCGTGTTCGACCCGGGTGAGATCCACCACACCGGCCCGGGTGTCAATGACCGGGTGCCCTTCGGTGTGCCCCTCGATCTCGCGGACCAGTGCCGCGTACTGCTGACCGGCGAAGGTCACAGGACCAACCCGGACCAGATGTTGATCAGCGACGATGGCCCGGGCGATGTCCCAGCGCCCCCATTCCAGCCGTCGGGTACCTGCCACCACGCGGATCAGTCCGGCCAAGGTGGCGGCCAGGGCGGGCAGGAGCACCATCAGCAGGGGGCTCACGGCACTACAGACCTGGTGAGCGGGGGGTGGGTCACGCTCGCGAGCTTCGGCGGCGGCACCCCGGCCAGATGTCCCGAGTTGGGCGGGTCGGTCCCGGAGAGGCGGGACACGCCGGCCCAGATCCGCCCTCACACACCGCACGGATCGGCCGAGGCTCGATGCCAGAGCGGCTTGGATCAAGGACGAACCTAGCGGCCTGAGGGAAGGACTTACCGTGCAGCACGGAACGGCTGAGAACATCAATGGTCCCGCGGCCAATGGCCGTCACGCAGGGACTGTGAGGCCCATCGGCGTCGCCCTGCTGGATGATCACGAGCTCATGCGTATCGGCCTGGCTCAGGCCCTGGGCGGCGACAATCGCTTCCGGGTGGTCGAATCGACCGACGACCCTACTGAGGTCCTCAATCTGCTGACCGACCGCCGCCTTGATCTGGTCGTGGTCGACATGGACCTGCTGAACCGCTTGCCCACCGAGATAGGGGAGAACTTCACCGCCCAGACCGCTGGACTACCGGTGCTGTTCCTGGCCGACTCGTGCGACCACGGCGCCATCATCGAGTCGATCCAGTCGGGCGCCACTGGCTTCGTGCACAAGCGCAGCTCGGTCGAGCGGGTACGTGAGAGTGTCCACCGCCTGGCTCACGGCGAGCGGGTCATCGACCCCATGCTCACCGAAGCGGTGTTCGACCACATCCGCCAGGCCCGTACCCCCGGCAACAGCCGCGACCTCACCCGTCGGGACCTCGAGCTCCTGTCGGCCCTGGTCGAGGCCAAGACCAACCGGGAGATCGCAGCCCAGCTCTATCTGAGTGAGAAGACGGTGAAGAACAACCTGACCCAGCTGTTCCGCAAGCTGGGTGTGCAGGGCCGGGCCGAAGCCGCCGAGCTCGGTTCCCGCCTCTACGCCAGCCGCCTCGCCTAGCTGCGTTCTCCCCCGGCCCCGGCCCCGACCCGGAGACCCGAGTCGTTCGTCACCGTCGTTTGATGTCTTGTGCGTTGCGAATGATCCGGGCCAGTCTCCGGTCGGCTCGGTGACGGGCGGCGGTGTCGTCTCGAATCTCGGCGAACGCAGCCTCTTTGCGTAGCTGTTCCCACCCCCGCATCCGGTCGTCGTCGAGCCGCCCATCGGCGACCGCAGCCTGGACTTCACAGCCGGGTTCGTTGGTGTGGCCGCAGTCTCGGAAGTGGCAGTCAACGGCCAGTTCCGCGATGTCGCCGAATCCGTCGTCGATGGTGTCGACGTCGGTGTGTACACCCACCTCGCGGACCCCCGGGGTGTCGATGAGGCAGCAGTTGCCTTCGAGCAGGAACAGTTGTCGGGCCGTGGTCGTGTGTCGGCCCTTGCTGTCGCCCCTTCGGACCGCCCCGGTGGCACCGAGCTCACGACCGGCCAGGGCGTTGAGCAAGGTCGACTTGCCCGCCCCAGACTCGCCGACCAGCACCAGGGTGCGATTCACGCATCGACCCAGAAGGTCGGAGATGCCGTCGGTTGTCTCCGACGAGACCGAGATGATGTCCGCAGCCGGGTCGTGGCGGAGAAGTTCGCCTTCGATCTCGACGGTCGATTCCACCAGGTCGGCCTTGGACAGGATCACCAGCGGCGACGCTCCGGCGTCCCACGCCAACGAGGTGAAGCGTTGGATCCGCCCTGGTGGGACGGGTCGATCGAGACCGCAGACGATGCCGACGATGTCAATGTTCGCGGCAATGGGCTGGCTTCCGCCGGTAGACGGGTCGCGACGCTGCAGTAGTGATGCCCTGGGGAGCAGATCCACGACTCTCTGGTCGTCGACGACCACCCAGTCGCCCACCGCGAGAGGGGGCGTGGACGGGCGAAGGGCATAATGCTTGGTTTCGTTCTGGGTGCCGACGAGCACCGCCGAGCCGTCGTGGCGGAGCACCCGGCCGGGCGACCCGGTCGCGTACACGGCCATATGGGGCTGCCACCGGGATGACCAGCCGAGCGCGGATAGGGGTGGGTTGGGCTTCGGGGTTGCTGATGAACCCTCGGGAGGAAGAGACAACTGAGAGACCTTTGACTTGAAGGGACAGGGGCGATCGGCCGGCCGATCGTCGCCTGACTGCGGTCAGGCGCGGGATCTGGAGCGGTTCTCAACTGCTACATGCACGAAATCGCCCCCTCTTCCTTCAGGTTTCTCCGACCTCGATCGAGGTCGCACACCAACATAGCGTCAATGGACCACCCTGGGAGAGCGAATATGGTCTCTGACCTGAGTTCACCCACTGTGTGAGACACGGGTTGTTGTCAGTTGGTCTGGCTCAGGCTTCAGATGGCCACGAT
>JAAEMS010000156.1 GCA_024225275.1 Actinomycetes bacterium | reverse complement strand
TTCGGCGACGACTTTGATCGGCACACCCGCTGCGACGAGGAGCGATGCGTGAGTGTGTCGTAGGTCGTGGAATCTGATGCGGGGTAGACCGGCTTCGATCGTTGATCGGGTGAAGAGTTGGGAGAACGATTCGGGAGACGGCGCTCGATGGTGCGTGTTCGAGAACAAGGGAGTGTCGGGTGCGATCACGGCGCCCTCACCGGTTAGTCGTTGCCTCCATCCGGCGAGAACTTCGATGGTGTTGGTGTCGAGGTCGATTGATCGGCGGCTCGTGCGGGTCTTGGCGGGTGCTTCGACTGTGCGCCCTGGGGCGACCTGTCGGGTTCGGACGATCGACAGGGTCGCATTTGTCGTGTCGAGGCCACGCCATTGCAGCCCAGCGGGTTCACCGCGGCGGATGCCGGTGTAGGCGGTGAGGTGAAGGGCCGGGTAGAGCCGCTTGGTGGCCGCGTGAGCGAGGAATGCGGCCAGTTGAGCCGCGTCCCAGATAGCGGGGACCGTCGAGCGTCGGTCTGGCCGTGGTGGCCGGGCTTGGGTGGCGGGGTTGGTGTCGATGAGGCGTCGGTCGACAGCGAGGTCGAGCGCGTTGGAGACCGTTCGGTGGATCTCCGTCGCCCACCATGGTCGAGGAGGTGATTCGAGAGCGCGCCGAGGTCTTCTGGCCGGAGCTGATCGAGTGCGATGTCGCCGATGCGCGGGGCGATGTTCGTCTCGAGCATCCACTGATAGCGGCTTCGAGTCGAGTGCGACAGCAGCGGCTTGGAGTCGAACCAAGTGGTCGCCATGGACTCACGGAGAGTTCCGGGCCTCCGGCCCGGTGGTCGCGCTTGATCCACACGGATCTTGATGGCTTCGACAGCGGATCGGCTGGTACCGGCTGGGTGCCATCTTCGCCGTTCGGTGCCGGTGAGCGGGTCGCGGCCTTTGTAGTCGACGACATAGAAGTTCTGTTGGCGTTGCACGATGTCGGACACCGGCATCCATCGGCTCTTCGGGTCACCAACCCGAAGACCGTCCGCAGCGGCCGCCTGATGGTGCGTGGCGCGATACTCGGTCGCGGCTGTCGGCGGCCCCTGCACTGTTGGATCGGGCGATTGATGCCGCGCCGGCGGGGCCAACCCGTGCCTTGTGCGCGTTTGGTCAGGGTCTCCCGGTTGGCACCGCCCGCGGTCGGTCTGTCGTGCCATCCTGATCGCTCCCTGGTGCGGGTGGCGGGCTGTCGTAGCCTGATGTGATGTTTTGGAAGCCGAAGAGATCGTCAGGTGCTGAACCGGCGGGAACCGGGGCAAAGCGTTGAGCGGCGAGTCTGCGCCGTCGGGCCATTCTCACGGCCATGATCACGGCTTTGATGGTGGATGGCGGGTGTGGGCCGGCGACCCCATTCTGCGTGCCGTGCTCGCCGCGGTGGTGGTCACTGCTGTGGCGACGATCGCCGGGGTGGTGGCTTTATGGCCAACTGGCGAAGGGCGTCGAACTGCTATCGCCAATGCCGATGAGATCGGGTTGGTCACGGACCGATTGAGCGCCACGGTCGAGGAGGTTCTGGATCGTCGGTGCAGTTACTCCACTGAAGAGGATCCGCAGGACTGTCGGACTGTGACCCTCATCGTGCACGAGGGCCCCGAGGCCGGAGCGATAGTGGTTCTGCCCGAGACCAACTTGAGGTTCGACCGCTCGATGCCCAACCTCGCAGTGGGTGATCAAGTCGTCCTCGGCTATGAGGATTCGACAAATTTCTACTTCTATGCGGACCAAGACCGGCGTACGTCGCTGCTCTGGCTGGCCGGGTTGTTTGGCGTCGTGGTGATCGCCCTCGGTCGCTTCCGCGGCGTGTTGGCCCTATTGGCGATGGCCGCCACATTGCTCGTCTTGGTCGCGTTTGTCGCTCCGTCAGCGCTCGACGGGAACGATCCGCTGCTGGTCGCGGTGGTCGCCGCGTCCGCGATCGCGTTCATCAGTCTCTATATGACGCACGGTTTCACGCCGACAACGACGGTCGCGCTCGCCGGCACGCTGGCGGCGTTGGGCTTGACGCTTGGCTTGTCGTGGATGTTCTTTGAGCTCGCCGAGTTCACCGGTCTGGCGACGGAGGAAGCGCTCATCTTGCCGTTCATCGCGGAGAACCTCGACGTCAGCGCGCTGCTGTTGGGTGGAGCGGTGATCGGTGCGCTCGGTGCGCTCGATGATGTGACTGTCACCCAGGTCGCGACGGTCGCTGAGCTGCGACGCCACAGCCCGCACCTGCCGACCACCGAACTCGTTGCCTCGGGAATCCGGGTCGGCCGCGACCACATCGCCTCGACAGTGAACACCTTGTTGTTGGCCTATGCCGGTGCCAGCATGCCGCTGATCCTGTTGTTCGCGGTCTCGGATCAGCCGTTGGACATGGTTGCGAACTCCGAGCTGATTGCCGTTGAGATCGTCCGCACGTTGTGCGGGTCGATCGGACTGGTTGCCGCAGTACCGATTACCACTGCTCTCGCGGCCGTGGTTCTTCGGCCCTTGATCGCCGGGGATGGTGCTCCGCCCGACGGTTTCGCGCAGTCCGCTGACCCTTCGCCCGGCCCGAGAACGGCTCAGGCTGTCGAAGAAGCGAGTGAGCCGCCTCCTCGACGCGAGCCGCGGTGGGAGGACTTCGGACCAACTGGGGACGAATGAACCGCTGACGTCGCGCATGCATCCGACGGGCGTTGACCGGCGTCCTCGCGTCAGGGCAGTGATCGAGGCCCGAGGCTCGCGATGGCTTCATCCGGCTCATTTGGCGGTGGCGGCGCAGTATGGCGAAGCGCCTCCGCGATCTCACGGCTGATCAGGACGATGAAGAATTCCAGGGCGCTGAACCCGGCGATGGTTGCGCCGCCGGCGGTGCCGTGGTGGAAACTCACGACCAATCCTGCGACGACGGCCGCGGCGCCTAGCGCCATGGAGGTCATCATGATGATCGGGACGCGATGCGCGAGCAGTGACGCGGTGGCGGGTGGGCCGACCAGCAGCCCGAACACCAGCAGCGTGCCGATGGCCTGGAAGCTGGCCACAATGCTCAGCGCGAGGAGTGCCAACAGAGCGGTCTGTGCGAGGCGGGGCCGCATGCCGAGAGTCTGGGCTTTGGCCCGGTTGAACGTGAGCGCGACGAACGGTCGGTACAACACCAGCGTGGTCAGAACCACCGCGGTCGTGGCGACAAGCTGAGTGCGGATGTCGGCGACCGTCACTCCGAGAACGTCGCCGAACAGCAGCGCGGTGACTTCGGTCGAGAACGACTGGGCCCGCGACACGATCACGATGGCACTGTTGCGTTGATCGATCGGCGGGCGCGGTTCTACCGGTTGGGTGTCGGGGTTCGGTCAGATCACCGCGGCGAGCTCATCGAAAGCGGCCGCCAGGCGTAGATGCTTGCGGTCGGCTTCGGTGCCGAGTTCGTAGTGACCGCGTCGAAGGTTCTGGACGAACGCGTGACCGCGGATCACGATCGACGCGGTCCGATCAGTTCGCAGACCGCGCATCAGCCGGAGTCTGGCCTCGAGCCGGCCGTGGTCCCACTCGATCCTGTTGTTCGCGTATTGCTCGGTGTCGTGGGCTGCTCCTGGAATCAGCTCATCGACAACGCTCAGCAGGGGTGCGGCTAGATCGGTGGTGACCTCGGTCGGTCGCCCGTGGCCGGTCAACGCGGTTTCGAAGAAGTGCCTGGCGGCGGCAATGTTGGGTCGTTTCGAGACGTAGACGTCGATGACCTGGCCGTGCTGGTCTGCTGCCCGATACACGTAGCGCCACACACCATTGACCTTGAGGAAGGTCTCGTCGACGAACCAGCGGTCACCGACCGCGTGACGACACGGGCGTGCTGCGTCGATGAGTAGTGGGGTGAAGCGTTGAACCCACCGGTAGATGGTGACATGGTCGACGTCGATGCCTCGTTCGGCGACGAGTTCCTCCACATCGCGGTACGACAGCCCGTAGCGGAGGTACCAGCGCACGGCCAGCAAGATCACCTCGGGAGGGCACCGGTACCCGGCAAACGAATCGGACTCGACAGCACTGGGATGATTCGCCCGAGCACCCTCGCTGTTGGGCACCCGATCCGTCAACGCAACAGTGCTGCTCGGGATCGGGTTCTCGGCCCGGTCAGCCGGTCGAACGACTCTCCACGACCTAGACCCGAATAGCTTCCCGCTACCGGACCGGGATGGTCCTCTGCGGGAATAGGGGACGCGCGATAGGGGGCAGGGTGGGGTCCGGGGTCACCGTTGGCGTGGGGTTGTCTCTCCGGCTGGCCCGGTTTGCTGGAAGGCCACACGGATCTCGTCGGCCATGGTTCTGATCTGGTCGGGTTCCAGGAACTGGATCTCGTGACCGAACGCTCGACCCCAGTTGGGATCGTGGAACTCGAGGCCGTGCCAGGTTCTGGGCGTCTGGTAGCGGGGGATGATGTGAAGGTGCACTTGGGCGTCGACGTTCATCAAGAACGCGTAGTTGAACTGGTCGGGCTCGTAGAGGGTGGCCAAGGCGGTGGTTGTTCGCGAGATTCCGGTGTGGAGTTCGGCCCATTCACCGGAGGTGAGGTCGGTCACTGCGGTGCGGGGCCGGTCAAGGACGAGGATCGACTTGCCGAGCAGGTTCTGGTTGCGGTTCACGGCCAGGGCCCATGACCCGTGTTGGTCAACCACCGATTCGGGGTCTGGCTCGAAGCCCATGAGGCCACCCTGGCACATGGCCGATCGAGGGACGGTGGGTGGCGGGGTTCAGGGATGGGCGGCATGGGGCACGTCGCCGAGCCCGGAGGGCTTCAGATGCCGCCGTCACCTCGCATGCCGCGTTGTCGCTCTCGTTCCCTTTCAAGTTCGGGTGAGTCGTCTGGACGAGTGTTTGGGAGGTTCGGGCGCCCGGTCTGACCAGTTGTCGGAGGAACCCCCTGATGCTTGTCCACATTTGTTTCATGACCGCAACCGTGCCGGTCCGTGACGGGTGCTGTCGGCCAGGAGCGCACCGCGCTGCGGGCGGATTGGGATGGTGTGAGGTCTGGATACTGAGCGAGGTTTCGGGGATGCGACATATGGGGCTGTGAGTATCCGGTCGGAGGCGCCGATCGTGCTTTCCTTCGTTGACTCGCTCGATCGCCACGGTATGTGCGCGGTGGTCACCAACGAGGATTCCCTTTGGGGTGGGTACCCTCCGTCGCGTGGCGACGGCTCGTGTCACAAGTTCCTGTTGATCGCCGATGATGCAGCTATGAGCAGTGTGGTCGAGTCCTTCTCGATCGCCTGGTACCGGCTGAGTCCATCAGACGCTCAGCGGGTGAGCGAGTGGCTGCGCACGGCGCTGACCGATTCGCGAACAACAGCGAGTGCTTGGTCTCGCAACGACACCACACCAACGGCGGCGGCCTCAGCACCAGCACAGGGCCTGGGTGCACCACGACACCCCCGAGGTCACACCCAACTCGGGCAGCCACAAGAACGGCCGGAGCGCAAGCTGCTGGACGACTCCCACAGACTGACCCTCCGGAACCATCCCCTACCGGGCATCCCGATATCCCGCACCAACGCCGTCACATCGCCGGCTATGCCCGCGCTGTTCGGCGTTCTCTTCCCGCGTATGAAGACGTATGATATGGGTATGGCTGTTGAGCGACTCACCGTCTCAATCCAAACAGAACTCGCCGCCGAAGTACGCGAAGCCGCCGAAGCCGACGCACAAAACCTGTCAGCCTGGCTCGCCGACGCAGCCCGCCGACGCCTCGCCACCAGAGGACTAGGCGACGTCATCACCGACTGGGAAACCGAACACGGCGCCTTCACCGAACAAGAACTCAACGACGCCCGGGCCCGGCTCGGCCAATGACCGCCCTGGTCCTCGACACCGGTGCCCTCATCGCCCTCGACCGCAACAACCGGCCCGCTTGGGCGATGCTGCGCGTCGCCGCCGACACCGGCAGCGTCATCCAAGTACCCGCCGGCGCCATCGGCCAAGCATGGCGCGACGGGCAACGCCAAGCCCTACTCTCCCGGGCCCTGCGCCACTGCGACGAAGTTCCCCTCGATGGGCTAGCAGCCCGGGCCGCTGGCCTGCTCTGTGGCCAGACCAGTTCAACCGACGTCATCGACGCCTCGATCGCCATAGCCGCCGGCACCCTCAGCCGACACGACAACGTCGTTATCGCCACCTCCGACCCCGACGACATCACCCAACTCACCAACAGCCTCGGCATCACCGTCCGCATCGAGACCGTCTGAACCATCAACCCAGCACCCAGCCCCGACACCAAAAACCGAACCCGCCCCATATTGTCCGCCCAACAGGGGGATGCTCACTTTCCGAGACCGGCACCAGCCGCTGATGGCCGCCCTTGCCATCGGCAATGAACACCCGCCACTCACCGAGGCGGAGATCCTCGAGCCGTAACCCCAACACCTCACAGCGGCCCAGCCCGCCCAGCACCATGGCCTGGATCATGGCCCGGTCCCGCCGGGTGCGTAGCGCCCCCAATAGGGCCTCGACCTCGGCTGGCTCCAGAATCTGTGGGAGACGCCGCACTCCTCGCACTAGTGGCACACCCCGCCCGCCTGGGCTCCGGGTCCGCCGGGTCGGAAAACCCCTGGGCACCGGATTAGCTGACACGCCGACATCACCGCGGACGATCAGATAGCCATAGAAGCTCGACACCGCAGCCAGGCGCCGTTTGATCGTGGCCGCCGACAACCCGCCCAACCACCCCCACGGACCGCCCCCGAAGAGCCGTACTGGGAC
>JAAEMS010000155.1 GCA_024225275.1 Actinomycetes bacterium | reverse complement strand
GATGAGCAGCACGAGGTCGATGAGATCCTTCACCCTGGTGTTGGGCCGATCGTCGTAGCGCCGAAGGTACGCGCTCAGTTTCTCCGCCCAATGTGATCGGAGATCGAGCACGGCGAGCTCCACGATCGGCAGATCAGCGAAAGCGAACGCCTTCCCGAGCTCGACCCGTTCCGGTGGCTCGGCGGGCGCGCCGTCGGTGCCGACGAGATCAACGACGAACCGCTCGAAGACACGACCACCGATCAACGCCTCGATGGACAGCCGGGTGACGACGCTCCGATCCGGCGCCTCAGACAACTCCCGGCGCCGAGTGACCCGGAAGGAGAAGTGATCACCGAACGGATCACCTTCAAGGTCGTCGAGCAGGCGGTCCGCTGGTACCGCAGTCTCGACGAGAGCGAGATCGATGTCCCTGGTGGAGCGTGCCCGGTCCGGCATCCGGAACTCCAGCGCAGCGCCACCCTTGAGCACCCAGGCGTCGCCCTCGGCTACAGCGAGTCGAGCCAAGAATCGATCGAAGGCGACCGTCCTGCGCCGTCGAGCCAGGTACTGATCGGCGGTCGAAGCCTGACGAAGCCGAGCTTCGAGCGCAGCCCGGAACGACTCGGCGTCGCCGTATCTCATGCCGAGACCCTCGCCAGAACTCGCTCGGCGCGAGTCCGGGCGCCATCTTTGAGTTCGTCGAGCCGACGTTCGAGCTGGCGCACGCTGACCGCTCCGGTGTCCACGGCGTCATCGACAACGCTTGCGATGAGCTCCTCGTCGAACTGGCTCTCAATCACGTCGAGCACGGTGCGAACAACGGTTGTGATCGCAGCGCCGTCAAGCAGCGTCACGTCGGAGTCGGGTAGCTCACGCGGGTGAAGCACCACAGCGCGGTCGTCCATCCGAAACCCCGGAGGGACCGTCAGGTGCACCTTTGCCGGATTCAGCACCCCCAGCCCGTGAGCGGCAGCAGCCGAGTCGTGCGAGACCACGGCTCGGTGCTTCGACCACAGCACCCATCGAACGAACGAGTCGTTGAAGCTCGACGGCCACTCGGGGATGCGGAAGATCCCTCGGTCGACTCGAGACCAGTTGCCGTGGTCGACGTGGTACTTCTGCGCTTGGTACGAGTAGCCGAGATCGAGAGCCTGGGCAGCGGTGAAGAACCCGGCCTGGCCGGCGGCGAGCCGATAGAGCGCCTGACGCAGCGCTTGCCGATCTCCACTCATTTCGCAATCCTACACGAATACTTTAGTTTTACGTCACGCTCGTACCCCAGGCCAGGGTGGTCGCACTTCCTGCGCCGACGAAACTTGGAATTGCACCCGTGGAATCCAAGCTTCGGCCCAACTGACCCCGTGACCTGCCCTTGGGAGATCAATGGGAGGTGAAGGAGGAGGTCACCTGCCTCACCTCCCAGGGATTTCTTGCGGATGGGAGGTGGAATGTGAGGTGAAACGGTAGGTGGCGAGGGAGGTGGGTTTCGCACGATCGGCGCATGCCGACGATCCAGACCTCTCAGGTCGACCCGGCCAGTGCGTCGCTGCTCAGCATCGAGCAACTCGCTGACTGGCTCGGACTCACCGACCGCTTCATCCGCCGCCTCGTCGCCGAGCGACGCATCCCATTCCTCAAGATCGGCAAGTTCATCCGATTCGACCCTGCCGAGATCGAGCCCTGGCTCGACTCCCAGCGCGTCGCCGAACGATGACCACCGCTCGACCACTCGCAGCCAGCTTCCCAACCGTGCGACGAGCCCTGCCCATCTCCCTGCCTCCTCACCAATCAGTGACAGACGGGTGCACAGGTTGTGCGGGGAGGTCTGCCGCACCTACCGGGAGGCGGCGATGACGGCGAGGGTCACGACGCTCAAGGGCGTCGACGTTGGCGCCTACTACGTCGAGGCGTTGCCCTCCTACTACCTCGATGCCGACGAGTCGCCCGGGCCATGGCACGGCCACGGTGCCGAGCTACTCGGGCTGCAAGGCGAGGTACGTGACGAGGACTTCCTCGACATCATGGCCGGCGTCCACCCTCGCTTTCGTGGCGTACTG
>JAAEMS010000154.1 GCA_024225275.1 Actinomycetes bacterium | reverse complement strand
CTGTGGGGGCCGAATATTGTGTCGTGCCTGGTCAGGGGGCGATTGGGGTTCGTTGATGAGTCCGTTACATCGGATTGATTTCACCGGGTGAAGGTCGTATCGGCCCGTCCGAGTCGGTACCTCCGGTCTTGAGTAGTGGCCGCTGGTGCTTCCCATCCGGTAGGTTTCGTATTACGATAAATGGATGTGGAGTTCCACCGATCGGCGTTCAAGCACGGACCCGAAGCGGCGACCATCCGCCACGCCGTTGATCATGCGCTCACCATTGTTGATCTCGATCCGGACTCCGACCCTCCCAAGGTGCTCGCGATCGGTCCGGACCCTGCTGGCAGTTTGCTCGAAGTCATCTGGGTCGACTTGGCCGGCGGCGTTGAGATGGTGATTCACGCGATGGCATTGCGGCCCGTGTTCTACGACTTGTTGCCGACGGGGAAGGACCCGACACCATGACTAACCACAAGACCAAGACGGGACGGACCCTGACCGACGGTGATCTGGATGCGATTGCCGATGATGTCGAGTCGGACAGCTACGACGTCGAAGTTCTCAAGGCCCGTCGTCGGGGGCGGCCAGCGATGGGTTCGGGTCCTGCGGAGGTGGTGCCGGTGCGGATCGATCCCGAGCTCAAAGCTGCGATCGAAGAACGGGCGGAGGCCAATCACACCACGACCAGTGAGATCATTCGGGAGGCACTGCGCCGATTCCTCGAGGTCGCCTGAACCGACCCAGGGGTGTCGCGTTGCTAATGGCATCCAGCACCCTGGAGCGGCATCCAGCGGTAGCGAGCGGTTTCGGCCGTCGCCAGATGCCGCTCAGGGTCGCTTGTTACCGCAGGACGACGCCAGATGCCGTGGTGGGGAGGTGAGTTCAAGTCCCCCTGTGGGGGCCGAATACTCGGCCGTGTACGTTGACATGGGGTTTTGTGTGTCGATGCTCGAGTTCAGCCTCCGCCTTCGGATGGCGTGTGGGGCCGAATATTGTGTCGTTGCAGGTCATGCGGCGTTTCGGTACTCGTTGATGAGGCCATGACACCGGCTTGATCTGATCACACGGAGGATGGGTGGATCGGGCTCGGCATCCGGCGGAGGCAGCGGTGATCGTTGGTTGAGGGAGCGG
>JAAEMS010000153.1 GCA_024225275.1 Actinomycetes bacterium | reverse complement strand
CGCGCCGTGCGGCTCATGTTCTCTGATCGCCTTCGGGCTTCGCGCCGTGCGGCTCATGTTCTCTGATCGCCTTCGGGCTTCGCGCCGTGCGGCTCATGTTCTCTGATCGCCTTCGGGCTTCGCGCCGTGCGGCTCAGGCGGAGGGAATCAGCGCTTGCTGTACTGCGGAGCCTTGCGGGCCTTCTTCAGGCCGTACTTCTTGGACTCCTTCTTGCGTGCGTCGCGGGTCAGGAAACCCTCGCGCTTGAGGACCGGCCTCAGCTCGGGGTCGAGCTCGATGAGAGCCCGGGCGATACCCATGCGCATGGCGCCGGCCTGACCGCTGGCGCCCCCACCGTGGATGGTGGCGTCGATGTCGTAGGCCTCGTCGGTACTGGTGAGCCGCAGGGGCTCGGTGAGGATCATCCGGTGGGTGTCGTTCGGGAAGTAGTCCTCGAGCGCACGACCGTTCGCGGTCATCTTGCCGCTACCGGGCCGGACCCGGACTCGGGCGATGGCCCGCTTGCGACGGCCGGTGGTCTGGGTGAGGTGCGTCATCGAATGCTCCAGGTCTCTCAGTTGGCCCGGTTGCGGGCGGCAGGCAGATCGAGCGGCTGGGGGTTCTGCGCCGCATGGGGATGGTCGGGACCGGCGTACACCTTGAGCTTGGTGGCCATCTGGCGACCGAGCCGATTCTTGGGAAGCATGCCGGTGATGCTCTTGCGCACAGCTTCTTCGGGCTTGCGGGCCAAGAGGTCGGCGTAGGTCTCGCCCTTGATGCCACCCGGATAGCCGCTGTGGCGGTAGACCATCTTGCGTTCGGCCTTGCCGGCGGTCAGGACGACCTTGGCGGCGTTGACCACGATGACGTGGTCGCCGGTGTCTTGGTGGGGGGTGAAGGTCGGCTTGTGCTTGCCACGGAGGCGGCTGGCCACCTCGGTCGCCATGCGGCCGAGGACGAGGTCCTCGGCGTCGACGACGTGCCAGCTCCTGGTGATCTCGCCGGCCTTGGGCGTATACGTGCTCACGATTCGTACTCCTGGCAAGTGGGACCGACCCCGAGTGGGCCGCCCTGTACCCCCGTCACACTGATGGGGCGGGGGGAATTCATGATCCGGGCCGGGGCACACGAAAGTTGCCCTTTGTGGCCAGGCCAGCGCACAACGATAGGGGGATCGGGCCCGGGTGACAAACCCCGAGCCCCAGAAATCGCGCACCGTACCGGCCAGATGGCACTCAATAGTCGACCCGGTGAAGGACCAGACCCTGGGGCGGAGCAATGGTTCCGGCCTGGTTGCGGTCCTGGGCAGCCAGAATCCCGGACACGGCGTCGGCTGGCAACCGGCCTCGACCGATGTCGACGAGGGTGCCGGTGATGCTGCGCACCATCTGGTGACAGAAGGCCGAGGCGCCGATCTCGAAGTGCCATTCGTCGTCGGCGGCCCCCCATTGGGCGGCGATGACCCGTCGCACCAGCGACCGCTCGGTGCCGTCGGGTGCCGGCTTCGGGCGCCGACAGAACGAGGTGAAGTCGTGTTCGCCCACCAACTGGCGGGCGGCCTCGTTCATGGCCCTTCCGTCGAGAACATGGCGGACGGGCCACACCAAACCAGCCCGTAGTGGGTCGGGCACCGGGGCGCTCCGCACCCGGTACCGGTACCAGCGGGCCCGCGCCGAGAACCGGGCGTCGAAGTCGGGGTCGCTCACTCCGACCTCACGCACCGCGATCGCCGGGGCCAGGAGGCCGTTCAACGAGGCCTGGAGACGCTCGGGGTCGAGGCGATTCGGGTCGGCGTCGAAGGACACCACCTGTCCGGTGGCATGTACGCCGGCGTCGGTCCGGCCCGCGCACGTGAGCTCGATGGGGTGGCGCAGGACCTTCTCGAGCCCCTCCACCAGATCGCCGGCCACGGTGCGCTGTCCCTCGACCGCCCAGAAGCCTCGGTAGCCGGTGCCGTTGTAGGCCACCGTCATTCGCACCCGGACCGGGGCCGAACCCCCGGTACCGGGATCAGCGGTAGTCACCATCGCCAGCCAACTTGTCTCGCTCGGCGCGGTCGCGGAGCTTGTCGAGGTTGGCCGCCGCCACCTCTTCGAGACTGACCCCCAGCTGGGTACACAGCTCGGCCAGGTACCACAGGACGTCGCCCAGCTCGAGGGTCAGCGCGGCCCGGTCGGCGTCGGTGACCTGGCCCTCGCGATCGCGGAAGATCTTCTTGACCTTGCCTGCCACCTCGCCGGCCTCGTTGGTGAGTCCGAGGGTCGGGTAGACAATGGGATGGTCAACCGAGATGGCTCCACCCGTGAGGGCGGCGGCCGCCTGATATCCAGCGAGATCCATGGGGCCCCTTCTCTCCGACAACGTCAGAACCCCGGCCCTGAGGCCGGGGTTCTGCACTTCACGATTGGTGGGTCGAGCAGACCTGCTGCTCGGGCTCGGTCCGCTCACGGGCCGCTGAGCCCTGGCCACGCCAGCTCGGCCTCAGACGAGCTCGACTCGGGCCATGGGAGCATTATCGCCATAACGGGTACCCAACTTGAGGATCCGTAGGTAGCCGCCGGGGCGGTCTTCGTAGCGGGGGCCGACCTCGTCGAACAGCTTGCTGGTCATCTCGGCATCGCCGAGAAAGGCCATAACCTGGCGATGGTTGTGCAAACCACCCTTCTTGGCCTTGGTGATCAGCTTCTCGGCCACCGGGCGCATGGCCTTGGCCTTGGCCTCGGTGGTGGTGATGCCTTCGGCGGCGATCAGGGATGCCACCAGGTTGGCCATCATCAGCTTCTGGTGCTGGGACGAGCCGCCGAAACGGCGGCCCCTTTTCGGGGTACCGGGCATATCAGTCACGACCTCGCAGGGACAGGCCTCGTTCGTCGAGCTTGGCTGTCACTTCATCGAGCGACTTCTGCCCGAAGTTGGTGATGGCCAGCAGATCTTCTTCGGTCTTCTCGAGCAGCTCGCCGACGGTGTTGACCTGGGCCCGCTTGAGGCAGTTGCGGGGCCGTTCGGAGAGGTCGAGGTCCTCGATGGGGAGATCGAGATCGGGGGAACCGGAGGCGGTAGGACCCACCTCGCCGAGCTCGAGGCCCTGGGGTTCCTCGCTCATCTCAGCCACCAGCTGAACCAGCGAGGTGAGGGTGGCACCGGCCGACGACAGGGCGTCGCGGGCCGAGATCGAACCGTCGGTCTCGATGTCGAGGAGGAGACGGTCAAAGTCGGTGGACTGCTCGACCCGGGTCGGCTCGACCGAGAAAGCCACCCGACGAACCGGCGAGAAGATGCTGTCGACCGGGATGACCCCGATTGTCGTGGAGGTCTTGTTGCGCTCAGCGGACACATAACCCCGGCCCTTCGACACCGTGATGTCGGCGGCGAGGCGGCCCTTTCCGTTGAGGGTGGCAATGGGCAGAGCCGGGTTGAGTATCTCGACGTCGGCGGTGACTTCGATGTCACCGGCGGTGACGTCGCCAGGGCCGCGAGCATCGAGGCGCAGGGTGACGGGCTCGTCGGTGTGGACGACCATCACCATGTCCTTCATGTTCAGGATGAGATCGGTGACGTCTTCGGTGACACCGGTAATGGTGTCGAATTCGTGCAGAGCGTCATCGAATCGGACCTGGGTGACCGCCGCGCCCGGGATCGAGGACAGCAGGGTCCGGCGCAGGGAGCTTCCCAGGGTGTGGCCGAAACCCGGCTCGAGCGGGCTGATGGCAAAACGACCGACGTTGCCGTCGACGTCGCCGATCGCTTCGACCGTGGGGCGCTGAATGACCAGCATGAGTGTCCTTCGGGGTCGGGTCGGGGCGGGGAGCCCCTGGTAGTTCGCGGTTTCGGGAAGTTACTTGGAGTAGAGCTCGACGATGAGCTGCTCGCGGATGGCGAGATCGATCTGATCACGCGTGGGCAACTCGGCGATGGTGACCCGATTGTCACCAATCTCGAGCCACCCTGGGGCAGTGCGATCGAGGACGTCACGGTTCCACTGGATCTGGATCATGTCCGTGGCCTTGGGCCGAAGAGCGATGACGTCACCCTTGCGAACCCGGTAGCTGGGGATGTCGACCCGCTTGCCGTTCACGTTCACGTGACCGTGGTTGACGAACTGGCGGGCCTGGGGCCGGGTGGCCGCCCAACCGGCCCGGTACGCGATGTTGTCGAGACGGAGCTCGAGGAAGCGGAGCATGTTCTCGCCGGTGACGCCGGGCCGCCGGTTGGCCTCATCGTAGAGGTTGCGGAACTGGCGCTCGGTGAGACCGTAGGAGAAGCGGGCCTTCTGCTTCTCCTGGAGCTGGAGGAGGTACTCGGAGACATTGCCCCGACGGCGGGTGCGGCCGTGCTCGCCCGGCGGGTAGGGCCGGCGCTCCATGGCCTGGTTCTCTCCGCGGGTGCCCCAGATGTTGGTGCCCAGGCGGCGGGAAACTCGTGACTTCGGTCCGGTGTATCGCGACATCAGCTCACTCCCGCCACATGGTTGGTGGCCTCGGTGCCGACAGCCATGTCGGTGGCCCGGCCGGTATCGGTGATCAGGTTCAGCATCGTGCTCAGACCCTCCGCCGCTTGGGTGGACGGCAACCATTGTGGGGAACCGGGGTCACGTCCTTGATGCCCGTGACCTCGATGCCGGTGTTCTGGATGGAGCGGATGGCGGTCTCGCGGCCAGAGCCCGGACCCTTCACCACGACATCGACCCGGCGCACTCCGTGCTCCATGGCCCGACGGGCTGCTTGCTCGGCCGCCATCTGGGCGGCGAACGGGGTGGACTTGCGCGACCCCTTGAAACCGACGTTGCCGGCCGACGCCCACGACAGGACGTTCCCGTCGAGGTCGCTGATCGCCACGATCGTGTTGTTGAACGAGCTCTTGATGTGCGCCACCCCGTGGGTGACGTTCTTGCGCTCACGCTTGCGGGGACGACGGCCCCCAGGACTGGGCTTGGCCATTACTTGCGGACCTTCTTCTTGCCGGCGACGGTCTTCTTGGGACCCTTGCGGGTACGGGCGTTGGTGTGGGTGCGCTGACCCCGCACGGGCAGGCCCCGGCGATGGCGTAGGCCCTGATAGGACCCGATCTCGATCTTGCGCTTGATGTCGTTCTGGACCTCGCGACGGAGATCACCTTCGACCTGGTAGTCAGACTCGATTTGACCCCGGATGCGGGCCACCTCTTCGTCGGTCAGGTCGTGGACCCGGGTGGTGCCGTCGATACCGAGGGCCTCACAGATCTGGACGGCCGAGGTTCGGCCGATCCCGAAAATGTAGGTCAGCGAGATCTGCAGCTGCTTCTCTCGTGGGATGTCGACGCCGGCGATACGGGCCATGGAATTCGCCTCTGTTTCTCTTTCGTGTGGGGGTTGAGCGGGACGCTCAGCCCTGGCGCTGCTTGTGGCGGGCGTTGCTGCATATGACCATGACCCGTCCGTGACGACGGATCACTTTGCATTTCTCGCAGATCGGCTTGACGCTCGGGCGCACCTTCATGGCGTTCTCTCTTGGGTGAGGGGGGGGTTGAGCACACTCGGACAGGGCCGTTGTGCAGGCCGGCGTGGGAGGCGCCGGTGAGATCCGGACTACCGGTACCGGAAGGTGATGCGGCCGCGCGACAGGTCGTAAGGCGTGAGTTCCACCTGGACCTTGTCGCCAGGGAGGATCCGGATGTAGTGCATCCGCATCTTGCCGGAGATATGGGCCAGCACTTCATGGCCGTTCTCCAGCTCCACTTTGAACATCGCATTGGGGAGGGACTCCGTGACGGTGCCCTCCAAGACGATCGCATCTTCCTTTGGTTTCGGCAGGACGGACCTCCTGGTCGGTCTTTTTGGGGGGTGTACTTTCGGACTGGGACGGGCCCGCGAACAAACGAGCCGCGCCCGGGCCAAGGGGGAATGCTAGCGGACCCGCCTCAGGGGTCCAACTCTGGCGGCCCAGAATGGTGTAGAGACTCGTGACTCGCGGGACCCCACTATGACTCGTCAGGCCGCTTCGCGGCCCTCGATGGCCGCAACCAACCGGTCGAACACCTCATCTTCGAGGCCTTCGCCGGGCACGGTGACCAGCAGATCGCGCTCGATGAACCAGGCGATCAGGGGGGCCGTTTCCTGCTCGTAGAGATCGAGACGGCGGGCAATGCCCTCGTCGGTGTCGTCAGAACGGCCGCGGGCCTTCATGCGCTCGGTGACAACCGGGATGGGCACATCGAGGTCGACGGCGGCATCAAGGCCTTCCGTGTCGCTCAAGACCCCATCGAGATAGTCGGCTTGGGGGGCCGTGCGTGGGTAGCCATCGAGAATGAACCCGGGCTGGGCGTCGGGCTGGGCCAGACGCTCGGTGACGATCCCGTTCATGATCTCGTCGTTGACGAGACCACCGGCATCCATGATGGCCTTGGCCTGGAGACCCAGCTCGGTGCCGTCGGCCACAGCGGCACGGAGCATGTCGCCGGTGGAGATGTGTGGGATCCCGTAGTGGGAGGCCAGCTGGACGCACTGGGTGCCTTTCCCGGCACCCTGGCGGCCCATGATGACAAGACGGGTGGTCATGGCTACTTCAGGAAGCCTTCGTAGTTGCGCATCATCAGCTGGCTATCGATCTGCTTCATGGTCTCGAGGACCACACCCACAGCGATGAGAATCGAGATGCCGCCGAAGGCAAAGGTGGCCTGGCTGTTGGTGGGCAGGGTCTGGGCCAACAGGATGGACGGGACCAGGGCGATCGAGGCCACGAACAGGGCGCCCGGCAGGGTGATCCGGCTGAGGATCCGGCCCAGGTAGCGCTCGGTCTGGATACCCGGACGGATGCCGGGGATGAAGCCACCCTGCTTGCGGATGTTCTCGGCCTGCTGGGCCGGATCGAACGTGATGGCCGTGTAGAAGTAGGCGAACCCGATGATGAGCAGCCCGAAGATCACCACGTAGAAGATGTTGTCGGGGCGCAGCAGGTTGCCATCGATCCAGTTCTGAACCTTTGCGCCCCAGCCATCGGCGGGAAGCACGTTCGAGAGCAATACCGGCAGGTAGAGGACCGAGCTGGCGAAGATCACCGGGATCACACCCGACTGGTTGACCTTGAGGGGGATGTAGGTGCTCTGGCCACCGACCATGCGACGGCCACCCATGCTGCGCTTGGCAAACTGCACGGGGATGCGACGCTGACCGTTCTCGACGAACACGATTCCGACCAGCATGGCCAGAACCAGGATGATCGACACGGCGAACACAAGGTTCCCGGCTTCGGCCCGGATGGTGGCTCCGGTCGAGGGCAACTGGCTGACCACCGAAGCAAAGATGATCAGGGACATGCCGTTGCCGATCCCCTTCTGGGTGATGAGCTCACCCATCCACATGATGAGGGCAGTACCCGCCGTCATGGTGAGGACGATCAGCAGGACCCTGGGTGCGTTGAACTCGGGGACCAGGTCGATGGGGGCGCTGGTACCACCTTGGCTGACCAGGCCGCCACCACCATTGTGGAACAGGAACACCAGGCCGGTGCTCTGTACCGTGGCGATGGCCACTGTCAGGTAGCGGGTCCACTGGGTGATCTTGCGCTGACCCACCGCACCTTGCTGCTGCCACTCTTCGAGCTTGGGCACCACCACCGTGAGGATCTGCATGATGATCGAGCTGGTGATGTACGGCATGATGCCCAGCGCGAACACCGCGAAGTTGGTGAGGCCACCGCCCGAGAACAGCTGGAGGAAGCCCAGTACGCCACCCGATTCGGCCTCTTGCCGAAGCAGCTCGACCGCATCGAGATCGATGCCCGGCACCGGCACGAACGAGCCGAACCGGTAGAGCGCCAGCATTCCGAGGCTGAACAGGATCTTCGCTCGAAGATCCGGCACCGTGAACATGTTCCGCAGGCTGTGCAGCACTGCCAACTCCAATCGAAGACTGGCTACGAAGCTACCGGTTGGTGTGCTGGTTGCCTTGGGCGGCGGGACGTACACCGAAGGGCAGGGGCACCTTTTCGACCGAACCGCCGGCGGCGGTGATGGCCGCCTCGGCCGACTTCGAGAACGCGTGCACCTTCACGGTGAGGGCGCGGGATATCTGGCCCCGACCAAGGATCTTCACGTACGCACCCTTGTGGATGAGGCCCTTGTCGCGCAGGGACTCAGGGGTGACCTCGGTCAGACCCGACCCCTCGAGGGTGTCGAGGTTGATGGCCTGGTACTCGACCCGGAACGGGTTGGTGAAGCCCTTGAGCTTCGGAACCCGCATGTGGAGTGGGTTCTGGCCACCCTCGAACCCCACCGGGATCGAGCCGCGAGCCCGCTGACCCTTGGTACCACGGCCGGCCGTCTTGCCGCCCTTGCCGCCGATACCGCGGCCAACACGTTTGCGCTGACGGTTGGACCCGTCAGCTGGCTTCAGATCGTGGATCTTCATCAGTCGCTCTCTTCCACGGTGACGAGGTGGGGAACCTTGGCGATCATGCCCCGGATCTCCGGCCGATCGGGGAGGGTGTTGGTCTTGCCGATACCGCGCAGGCCCAGGGCCCGCAGGGTTCCCCGCTGCTTGGGCTTGGTGCCAATGGCCGAGCGGATCTGTGTCACCTTGAGTTCACTCATGTCACTTGACTTCCTGGAAGTCGACCGGGCCCCGCTCGCTCTCGCGATAGGCCTGGAGAAGGGCACCCGGCACGAACTCCTCGGGGGCGAGGCCCCGCAGAGCGGCCAACTCGTCGGGCCGCTTGAGGGCCTCGAGACCGGCAATCGTGGCTCGGGCAACATTGATGTGGTTGGCCGAGCCCAGCGACTTGCAAAGCACGTCGTGGATGCCGGCCTCTTCGAGGATGATGCGGGCGGCGCCGCCGGCGATGACACCGGTACCGGGGGCGGCCGGCTTGAGCAGGACGCGTCCGGCGCCCATTTCGCCGATGATCGGGTGCACGATCGTGCTACCGGCCATGGGGACCTTGAACAGGTTGCGCCGGGCCTCGTCGGTGCCCTTCTGGATAGCGAGGGGCACCTCCTTGGCCTTGCCGTAGCCGAGACCGACCCGGCCGGCGCCGTCGCCGATGACGACCAGGGCGGTGAACGAGAAACGCCGACCACCCTTGACGACCTTGGCCACTCGATTGATGTTGATGACCCGGGAGTCGCGCAGCTGGCCGTCGGCCGGGTTGGACGTGTTCGCCATTGTCAGAACTCCAGGCCGGCTTCGCGAGCCGCATCAGCGAGGGCGGCAACCCGCCCGTGGTACAGGTTTCCACCCCGGTCGAACACGACCGTGGACACCCCGGCGGTCTTGGCCCGGTCGGCGATGAGACCGCCTACCTTGGCCGCTGCGTCGCGGTTGCCGGTGGCTCCGCCGCGCAGGTCGGACTCGATGGTCGAGGCCGAAGCCAGGGTGGTCCCGGCGTCGTCGTCGATCACCTGGGCATGGATGTGCTTGTTCGAGCGGAACACGGCCAGGCGAGGACGCTCGGCCGTGCCGCGGACCTTCTTTCGGACCCGACGCTGGCGACGGTTCCGGGCGTCGTGCTTCTTGAGAGTGCTATTCATGGTTACTTCGCCGTCTTTCCGGCCTTGCGGGCCACGTGCTCACCCTCGTACCGCACACCCTTGCCCTTGTAGGGCTCCGGCTTGCGGAGGGCCCGGATGTTGGCAGCCACCTGGCCGACGATCTCCTTGTCGATGCCGACGACCCCGATCTGGGTGGGGACCGGCACGTCGAACTCGATGCCATCAGGGGCATCGACGACGATCTGGTGGCTGAAGCCGAGGGACAGCTCGAGACTGTTCTTGCCCTTGGCCACCGCCCGGTAGCCGACTCCTACGATCTCGAGGTTCTTGCGGAACCCGTCAGTGACGCCGACGACCATGTTGTTGACGAGTGAACGGCTCAGGCCGTGCAGGGCCTTGCTGCTGCTCTCGTCGTCGGGGCGCTCGAGTACGAGGAGAGCCTCGTCCTGGCGCACCGTGATGGGCACCGGGAGCTCACGCTCGAGGGTGCCTTTGGGGCCCTTGATGGTGATCGAACGGCCCGCAATCGAGACGTCGACACCACTGGGAACGGAAACGGGAGCATTGCCGATACGAGACATCGGTCACCTCACCACACGTAACAGAGGATCTCGCCACCCATACGGCGGCGACGAGCCTCGCGGTCGGTCATCAGGCCCTTGCTGGTGGACACCACGGCGGTACCGAGTCCCCCGACCACGCGGGGGATGTCGACCGACTTGGAGTAGACCCGCAGGCCAGGCTTCGAGATTCGCTGGAGTCCCGAGATCACCCGCTTGCGTTCGGGGCTGTACTTCATCGTGATCCGCAGGTCGCGCCCAGGGGCGTCGGTGCGGTCACCAGCAGAGAAGTCCTGGATGAAGCCCTCTTTCTTGAGGACCTCGGCCAATGCCTCCTTCTGCTTCGAGGACGGCATCACAACCGAATCACGCATCGCGATGTTCGCGTTGCGGATGCGGGTGAGCATGTCGGCGATCGGATCAGTCATCGTCATCGCTGCAGCCTCCTCACCAGCTCGACTTCGTCAGGCCGGGAATCTCGCCGGCATGGCCCATTTGGCGCAGGCACACGCGGCAGAGTCCGAACTTGCGGTACACCGCCCGGGGCCGACCACAACGGCGGCATCGGGTATAGCCGCGGACCTTGAACTTCGGGGTCCGTTGCTGCTTGTTCTTAAGTGCCTTCTTCGCCATTACTGCTGGCCCTCGCGTCGGAACGGGAAGCCGAAAGCATCGAGCAGGGCTTTGCCCTCGGCGTCGTTGGTGGCGGTTGTGACGATCGTGATGTTCATGCCCCGGATGGTGTCGACGGTGTCGTAGTCGACCTCGGGGAAGATGAGCTGCTCGTTGAGCCCGAAGGTGTAGTTGCCGTGGCCGTCGAAGGCCCTGGGCGGCAGCCCGCGGAAGTCGCGGATGCGGGGAATCGCCAGGCTGATCAGCCGGTCGAAGAACTCCCACATCCGATCGCCCCGCAGGGTCACCTTGGCGCCGATGGCGTTGCCCTCCCGGAGCTTGAAGCCGGCAATCGACTTCTTGGCCCGGGTGGGAATCGCCTTCTGGCCGGAGATGACGGCGAGATCGGCCAGAGCGCCCTCGAGGAGCTTGCTCTGGCTGACGGCATCGCCGACACCGACGTTGAGCACGATCTTCTCGATGCCCGGCACCATCATGATGTTGGACAGTTCGAGCGAGTCCTTGAGCTGGCCGCGGATCTCGCTGTTGTACTTGGTCTTGAGCCGCGGGGCGTAGATGGTTGTGGTCATTGTTGTTCCCTCGCCTTCGGGCTTCGTGCCGTGCGGCTCACAGCTCCACCCCCGTGCGCTTGCAGACCCGCACCTTGGTGCCGTCGTCGTTGATCTTGAAACCAACCCGGGTCGGCTTGCCGTCCTTGGGGCTGAGGACGGCCACGTTCGAGATGGGCATTGGCATGTCCTTGTCGATGATCCCGCCCTGCATCGTGGCCGAGGTCGGCTTCTGATGCTTCTTGGCGAGATTCACACCTTCGACGATCACCTTGGTCTGGGCCCGACCTACACCGGGGATTACCCGGGAGACCATCCCTTCACTCCCCCGGTCCTTGCCGGTGAGTACGACGACGGTGTCGCCCTTGCGGATCTTGGGTCCGGCCATCAGAGCACCTCCGGAGCCAGTGAAACGATGCGCATGAACCGCTTGTCGCGCAGCTCGCGGCCCACCGGGCCGAAGATGCGTGTACCGCGCGGCTGGCGCTGGTCATTGATGAGAACGGCAGCGTTCTCGTCGAAACGGATGTACGAGCCATCGGGGCGGCGGCGCTCCTTCTTGGTGCGCACGACGACGCACTTCACCACCTCGCCCTTCTTGACCTGGGCGCCGGGGATGGCGTCCTTGACGGTGGCCACGAAGACATCGCCGATCCCGGCGTAGCGACGGCGTGAGCCACCCAGCACCTTGATGCAGAGCACCTCTTTGGCGCCACTGTTGTCGGCCACCCGAAGGCGGCTCTCCTGCTGGATCATCGGGCGCGCTCCAGGATTTCCAGGATGCGCCAGCGCTTCTTCTTCGACAAGGGCCGGGTCTCCTGGATCCGGACCCGGTCGCCCACGTTGAGGGTGTTCTCAGGATCGTGGACGAAGTAGCGCGTCGAGCGCTGGAGGGTCTTGTTGTACCGAGCATGACGTACCCGGTCGGTCACCGACACAACGGCGGTCTTGTCCATGCCGTTCGAAGCCACCAGGCCCTCGCGGACCTTGCGCGGGTTGTCGCGAACGATCGTCTCTTCGGTGTCAGCCATCAGGCGCTCTCCCCTTCGGCAACCGCGATCTCGCGGGCCCGCAACTCGGTATTGATCCGGGCGATGTCCTTCTTCACCTGGCCGAGCCGCTTGTAGTTGTCGAGCTGGCCCGTGGCGTTCTGGAACCGCAGGTTGAACAGCTCTTCTTTGGTCTCGGCGAGCTGGGTGAGCAGGTCGCCGTCACTGATATCGGTGAGGGTCTTGCTCTGCGAAACGAGCAGACCCTTGGAACGGAAACGGCGCTCAGCCATCGAAGCCCTCCGTGCGGGTGATCATCTTGGCCTTGATCGGGAGCTTCTGGATGGCCCGATCGATGGCGCCCTTGGCGACCTCGGGGTCGTGGTACGAAAGCTCGAACATGACCCGACCCGGCTTGACCGGGGCGACCCAGAGCTCGGGGTTGCCCTTGCCGGAACCCATGCGGGTTTCCGCCGGCTTCTGGGTGACGGGCTTGTCCGGGAAGATCTGGATCCACACCTTGCCACCACGCTTGATGTGGCGGGTCATGGCAATACGGGCAGCCTCGATCTGACGGGCGGTGATCCACCCGGGCTCGAGGGCCTGGATACCGTACTCGCCGAACTGGACCTCGGTGCCGCCCTTCGATTTGCCCTTCATGCGACCGCGATGGGTCTTGCGGTGTCGGACCTTGCGGGGCATCAACATGTCAATCACCATCCCCGGGACGGAAGTGGGGGGTCTCGTGATGCTCGCGGGTGGAGCGTTCGATCTCCTCCTCCTCGGCGAGCAGCTTCTCGAATTCGGGATCGGCTTCCTTCACCAGCGGTTCGGCCTCGGCGGGATCGACCTCGTCGGGAGCAGCCACCGGGGCAGCCTCAGCGGCGACCTTGCGGCGGGCCGCACTGGAGGACACCACGGGCTTGGGCCGACCGTCACCAGCAGCATCGCCGGTGGCCATGGCGGCCTCGGCGGCGATCTTCTCTTCGGCCTGACGCTTGTAGGGCAGGATGTCGCCCTTGTAGATCCACACCTTCACGCCGATGCGGCCGTAGGTGGTCTTGGCCTCACGGAAGCCGTAGTCGATGTCGGCCCGCAGGGTGTGGAGGGGAACCCGACCCTCGCGGTACCACTCGGTGCGGGCCATCTCGGAACCGCCGAGGCGACCCGAGCACTGGACCCGGATGCCAAGGGCTCCGGCCTTCTGGGCGTTCTGCACTGCCCTCTTCATGGCCCGACGGAAGGCAACCCGGCCGGCCAGCTGATCGGCGACACCCTGGGCGATCAGAGCAGCGTCGAGCTCGGGCTGCTTGATCTCCTGGATGTTGAGCTGGACCTTGGGGTTGCCGGTGATCTTGGTGAGGCCGGCCCGCAGGCGGTCGGCCTCGCTGCCCCGGCGACCGATGACGATGCCAGGGCGGGCGGTGTGTACGTCGATGCGAAGCTTGTCACGGGTGCGCTCGACCTCGACGCGGCTGATGGCCGCATGGGGCAGCTCGGTCATGAGGTAGTCGCGGATCTGCCAATCTTCGATGACGAAGTTGCTGTACTCGTCGCGGCTGGCGAACCAGCGGGACTTCCAGTCAGTGGTGATCCCCAGGCGGAAGCCGTAAGGGTTGATCTTCTGACCCATCAGTCCTGCCCCTCTTCCGACTCATCGCCGGAAACTTCGGTGGTATCGACCTCGTCGGTGGCACCCTCGTCAGTGGTTGCGTCGGCCTCGGCATCACCATCGTCGGTGATGTCTTGCTCTGACTCGCCGGCACCGGGGGCCGAGAAGCCGGCGGCCTCAGCCGCTTCGACACTCGCGAACCAGACCTCGGCCTTGGTGGCCTCGTAGTAGGTGGTGTCGGGCTCGTGGTACTTCATCGAGTCTGCGTTGCCCTTGATGGGGAAGCCCGCAGGCATCTCGTCGACGTCGTCGAGCGGGCGGTGGGAGCCTTCGCCATAGGGGGCGTCGGTCTCGGCGACCTCTTCGCCGCGGGACTTGGCCACCCGGCGGCTACGGTCGGCGGCACCCTGTCCCGAACGGGAGGAGCGAGTTTCGTCGGCGGCCCGGCGGCGACGATCGATCTCGTCGCTCTCGAGCCGGCTCACGATGATCGTGATGTGGGTGGTGCGTTTGCGGATCCGGGTGGCACGACCACGGGCCCGGGGGCGGTAGCGGCGCAGGGTCGGGCCCTCGTCGGCGTAGCAGGCCGAGATGTAGAGCTCGTCGGCGGGGATGTCGTCGTTGTTGCCGGCGTTGGCGACGGCCGAGGCGAGCACCTTGGAGATCTCGTCGGACACGCGGCGCTCGAGCAGGCTCAGGACACCCTGGGCCTCATCGACGGGAAGGCCGCGGATGAGGTTGAGCACCTCACGGGCCTTGTAGGCCGAAACCCGCAGGTACTTGAGCTGGGCCCGGGTACCGGGGTGCTCGTTGGTCTTGGCTCCGAACCCCATCAGCGCCGACCCCCTCGCTCCTGGCCAGCGTGGAACCGGAAGGTGCGGGTGGGGGCGAACTCGCCCAGCTTGTGGCCCACCATCGACTCGGTGACATACACCGGGACGTGCTTGCGCCCGTCGTGGACGGCGATGGTGTGACCGATCATCTCGGGGATGATGGTGCTGCGTCGCGACCAGGTCTTGATGACCTGCTTCTCGCCACTGTCGTTGAGGGCATCGACCTTCTTCAACAGATGGTCGTCGACGAACGGGCCCTTCTTCAGGCTGCGCGGCATGAGGATTACCTCCGGGAGCCGCGGGTACGCCGGCGGCGGACGATGAGTTTCTCGGATTCCTTGGTGCGGTCGCGAGTGCGACCTTCGGGCTTACCCCATGGCGACACCGGATGGCGTCCGCCGGAGGTCTTGCCCTCGCCACCACCGTGGGGGTGGTCGACGGGGTTCATGGCCACACCACGGGTCTGGGGGCGAACGCCCTTCCAGCGGTTGCGGCCGGCCTTGCCGATCTTGATGAGCTCGAACTCGGCGTTGCCGACTTCGCCGATGCTGGCGATGCAGTCGATGGGCACGCGACGCATCTCGGTGCTGGGCAGGCGCAGGGTGGCGTACTCGCCTTCCTTGGCGACCAGCTGGATGCTGGTGCCGGCGCTGCGACCCATCTTGGCGCCGCCGCCGGGCTTCAATTCGACGTTGTGGACCACGGTACCAACGGGGATGTAGCGCATCGGCAGGGCGTTGCCCGGACGAATGTCGGCGCCGTGGCCGCTCTGGAGCAGGTCGCCGACCTCAACGCCCCGGGGGGCTGTGATGTAGCGCTTCTCACCATCGAGGTAATGGAGAAGGGCGATGCGGCAGTTGCGGTTGGGGTCGTACTCGATGGAGGCGACCTTGGCCGGCACGCCATCCTTGTTGCGACGGAAGTCGATCACCCGGTAGCGGCGCTTGTGGCCGCCTCCACGATGACGGGCCGTCTTTCGACCCAAGTTGTTGCGGCCACCGGTCTTGGGGGCCGGGCGCAGCAGGCTCTTCTCGGGTGAGTCAGTGGTGAGCTCGGAGAAGTCGGAGACGGTCTGGAACCGTCGTCCCGGGCTGGTCGGCTTGCGTTTGCGGAGTCCCATCAGTGCGTTCCGATCAGGTCTCGAACAGGTCGATCGAGTCACCCTCGACGAGGGTGACGAGGGCCCGCTTGGTGCTGGAGCGCTGGCCCCAGGCGCCGCTACGGCGGTTGCGCTGGCGCTTTCCCTTGCGGTTCATGGTGTTCACCTTGAGCACGGTCACGTCGAAGATCGACTCGATCGCGTCGCGGATCTCGGGCTTCGAGGAGCCGGGGTCCACGAGGAAGGTGTAGACGTTGTCATTCAGCAGGGCGTAGGACTTCTCCGACACCACCGGCCGGATGATCACATCTCTGGGGTCTTTCACGATCCCGCCTCCTCTTCTGATCCCGCTTCATCGCTGGGCTCGTCAGTGGTGGCACCCTCATCGGCGTCGGTAGCGGGCGCTGGGGCCGCGCTCGAATCAGTGGCCGCGGCGCCCGGGAGGGTATCGACGGTGAAGACGACGGTGTCCGAGACGAGAACGTCATAGCTGTTCAGCTCGCCTGTGGTGAGGGCGTGAACCTTGGTGAGGTTCCGGAAGCTCTTCCAGGCAGCCTCATCATCAGGGCCGAGCACGACCAGAACCCGCTTGTCGGCCAGGCCGAGCGAATCGAGGGCGGCGACCGCCGATTTGGTGGACGGTGCGTCGAGGCCCCAGGAGTCGACGACGAACACGTTGCCGTCTGCTGCCCGGTCCGACAGGGCCGAGCGCAGGGCCAGCTTGATCATCTTCTTGGGGGTGCGCTGGGCGTAGGAGCGGGGCTTGGGGCCCAGGGCCACACCACCGCCGCGCCACTGGGGGGAGCGGATCGATCCCTGGCGGGCCCGGCCGGTGCCCTTCTGGCGCCACGGCTTGGCCCCGCCACCACGCCGTTCCCGGCGGGTCTTGGTGTTCTGGGTACCGGACCGGCGGGCCGCCAACTGGGCGGTGACCACCTGGTGCATGACCGGCACGTTCGGTTCGATGCCAAAGGTGGCGTCATCGAGCTCGACCTGGCCCGACTGGCCGCCTGTGGCAGTGCGCACGTCAACTTGAGCCATGTCAGCTACCTGCCTTCGTGGCGTTACGGATGAGGACGACTCCGCCGCGGGGACCAGGAACGGCACCCTTCACGAGCACGACGCTGCGTTCGGCATCGGCCTCGACGACGGTGAGATTCTGGGTGGTGACCTGGGTGGCGCCGGAGCGGCCAGCCATCTTGGTGCCCTTGAAGACCCGGGCGGGGGTGGCGCAGGCACCGACGGCGCCGGGCTTGCGGTGCACCTTGTGGGCGCCGTGGCTGGCCCGCTGGCCCTTGAACCCGTGGCGCTTCATGACACCGGTGAACCCGTTGCCCTTGCTGACAGCGGTGACGTCAACCAGTTCACCGTTCTCGAGGACATCGGCGCTGATCTCCTGGCCGACCTCGAACTCGCTGACGTCGTCGAGGCGCAGTTCGAGGAGCTGGGGTCCGGGCTCGACGCCGGCGGACGCGAAGTGGCCCCGCTCGGGTGAGTTGAGCTTGGAGGCGACCTTCTGACCGAAGGTGACCTGGAGGGCGCTGTACCCGTCGGTGTCAGGAGTTTTGATTTGGACGACACGACAGGGCGACACCTTGACCACGGTGACAGGAACGACACGGTTCTCGTCGTCCCACACCTGGGTCATGCCGACTTTCTCGCCGACGATCGCTTTGGAGGTCATGGCTCTTCTCTTCTGTTCCGGGCTCTTCGCGGTGAGCGGTGGAACGGGACGGTCGCCCGTTCACGCGAACGCTCCGCTCGGGCAGGAGGCCCGGCGGAGCGCCGATTCGGTTGTGCCGTGTGGTTCCGTTGCCGGCCTACGCGGACGTCGATTTCTTGAATGAAAGGGATTTGGACTCACCGTCGGTACCCGGCGAGCACAGCTTGGAAAGCATAACGGGGTGGTTCTGAGCTTCCAAGGTGAGGCCGCGAATTCTTTTGGACAGCCTCTTCTGGACAGCGAACTGGTGTGGCTCGACGCCGGACAGGCACACTGGACTGGCGATGAGCTCTCCCTCCTCCCTCTCACCCGCTGCCCAGTCAATAGTGATGCTGGATCTCGAAGGTGTGCTGGTCCCCGAGATCTGGATCGCAGTGGCCCAGGCCACGGGAATCGAGGAACTGAAACGCACCACCCGCGATGAGCCCGACTACAACCTGCTCATGAAGGGCCGCCTCCAGACGTGCGACCAGGCCGGGCTGGAGCTGGCCGACATCGTCGAGGTCATCGCCACCTTGCGGCCCCTGGCCGGTGCCCGCGAATTCCTCGACGAGCTGAGGGCCCACACCCAGGTCGTGATCCTGTCCGACACCTTCGAGGAGTTCGGCAAACCACTCATGGCCCACCTCGGTTGGCCCACCCTGCTCTGCCACCGCCTGGTGGTCGAAGCCGGCCGTATCACCGACTACCAGCTCCGCATGCCCGACCAGAAGGCCTCGGCGGTCAAGGGCTTCCGCCAGCTCAACTACCGGGTGGTGGCGGCCGGCGACTCCTACAACGACACCACCATGCTGGCCGAGGCCCATGAGGGGTTCCTGTTCCGGTCACCCGACAACGTCAAGGCCGAGTTCCCCCACTACGACCACACCGACTCCTACGACGAGCTCTTCGCCTACATCTGCGCCGCCCTCACCGGCTGAGCTGGCGAGCCCGCCACCCCCGCCACTCGCCACCCCCGCCACTCGCCACCCCCGCCACCCCCGCCGAAATTGGGCGGTTCAGGTGCGACAGGCACACCCAAGTCGCCCAATTTGGCCTCGGAGGCTCACACAGGTCGCCTGATTCGGGCCTCGGCGGACCTAGCGGGGATGCCAGCGGTCCCCAGCCTCAATGGCCAGGGCGGCCTTATCGATCTTGGCGGTGCCGGCCAGGGGTATCTCGTCGACGAACCAGACGGCGCGGGGGTGTTGGTAGGCGGGACCGTTGGCCAGGGCCCACTGCTTCACATGGTCTTCGTCGACGTTCTCCCCGGGGGCCGCCACCACGAACGCCACCGGTAGCGAGCCCTTCATCTCGTCGGCCACCGGAACCACGGCGGCCTGGTGAATCTCGGGGCAGCGCTCGAGCATCTGCTCGACGTCGCCGGGGTACACGTTCTCGCCGGCACACGAGAACATGTCGTCGACCCGGCCAACGAAGAAATGCCAGCCATCGGCGTTGGCCTCCATCACGTCGCCCGTGTGGTACCAGCCGTTGGTGAGCCGCTCGGCCGTGACCTCGGGCAAATGGAAGTACCCGCTCATGACCCCGGGACTGCGTACCCACAACTCGCCTTGGCGACCACCCTCGGCATCGGGCTCGACGTCAGTGCCGTTGGCGGGATCGACGAGCCGGGTCTCGACCGCGGCCAACGGGTACCCCACCGAGATGTCGGGCCGAGGCAGGCCTTCGGGATGGCCACCGAACACGGCCACCACCTCGGTGGTGCCGTAGCCGTTGGTGATCACGCACCCCGGGAAGAGGCCCCGAGCCTGGTCGTAGAGTCCCTGGGTCATGGGCGCGGAGCCGATCGAGAGGCGCCGAACCGTCGAGCGGTCGAGCGAAGCGAGCAGATCAGGGCGCCCGAACATCAGGGCAAACATGGTGGGCACACCAGTCATAGCCGTGACCCGGTGGTGGTGGATGGCGCGTAGGTAGTCCTCGGCGTCAAACCGTCGGAGCAGAACCACGCTGCCCCCCAAACACATGGCCATCTTCAGCTGCATGGCGGCGTTCTTGTGGTACATCGGCGCCGAGATCAGCAGCCGCTCGTCGGGGTCCATGGGCATGACCCCGCCCAAGTACTGGTCGATGCTGAAGAGCTGACCGCCGTGGGTGAGCAGCACCCCCTTGGGGCGACCGGTGGAGCCCGAGGTGTACATCTGCACCGCGACCTCGTCGATCTCCATCGGGACGACGCCTACCGGATCAGCGGCGGTCAGGGCCGCCCAGTCGGCCGACCCCAGTTCGATGGCAGGTACCCCAGCCGGCACCCGTTCAGCATTGGCCGAATCGTGGAACACCATGGCCATCCCGGCGTCACCGGCCACCCAGGCCAGGGTTTCGGCCGGTTGACGGGTGTTGAGCGGAACGGTGACCAGGCCCGCCCGGGCGATCCCGAAGTAGCAGGCGCCGTAGCCGACCGAGTTGTCGGCCAGGATGCCCACCCGGTCACCGCGCTCGAGCCCCCGAGCAAGGAGTCCGCCGGCCACCCGGGCGCACCGGTCGTCGAACTCGTCGTAGCCGACCTCGACCGGGTCTTCGAGATCGCCCCCGGTGCAGTCGAGGAAGGCGACCCGCCCCTCGCCCACCCACTGCGACAACGCCCCGGCCAAGTTGCCCTGATCCTCCCGAGTGGCCCACCACTGACTCACGGAGAGACAACCACCTTGCCGAAGAACCGGCGTTCCTCGAGCAGGCGCATGGCCTCGGCCCCCTCGCTGAGCGGCAGCACCCTGTCGACCACCGGCTTCAGGCGACCGTCGGCCACCATGGCCAAGAGAGCCTCCAGGTCTTCGCGCTTCCAGCCGTTCGAGCCCCGGACATCCATCTCCGCGGTCCAGATGAACCGGATGTCGGTGGACGGGTCGAAACCGGCCGTGGCCCCACACGTGAGGAGCCGACCACCCATCTTCACCATGCGCAGGGTCTGAGGCCAGGTGTCACCGCCGGTGAAATTGACCACCACGTCCCAACCACCCCCGGAGAAGAGCGACCCGGTGCGCTCCTTGGTGAAGCGGGCGATGTCGGTGGTGGAGTAGTCGACGGTCTCGTCGGCTCCCAGCTCTTCGAGGGCGGCACACTTCTCGGCCGAACCGGCGGCCCCCACCACGTGGGCGCCCACCATCTTGGCCAGCAGAACACAGCAGGTCCCGACACCACCCGACGCGCCGAGAACGAAGACGGTCTCTCCCTCCTTCACGTCGCCTCTGGTGAACATCATCCGGTGGGCGGTGCCGTAGGCCACGGGCAGGCACGATGCGTCAACCATCGACACCTCGTCAGGCAGGGCGATGAGCTGACGAGCGTCGACGATGACGAACTCGGCATACGCCCCCCACTTGGTGTCGCCGATCATCTGGATGCGGCCGTCGTCGGTCCACTGCACCGGGTCGACCAGTACCCGGTCGCCCGCGCTCCAACCGTCAACCCCCTGGCCCACCGCGTCGACCCGCCCTGCCCCGTCGCAGCCCGGGATCATGGGTAACGGCGTCTTGATGCCCGGCATGCCCCGACGAGTGAAGACGTCGTGGTAGTTCAGCGAGCACGCCTCGACCGCCACCCTCACCTCGCCGGCTTCCGGTTCGGGTGTGTCGACGTCGGCGTAGCGCAGCACGTCGAGGTCGCCATGGTCGTCGAAGACGATCGCTTTCATCAGGTCCCCTTGGTCGATCGACCACCGTTCTACTCCACCCCACACCACCGTTCCTCCCGGCGGGGCAGACTCACGATCAAGATCGAGACCTCTCGGGGAATGCACCATGGCCAGCCCAGGCATCGACCTTCCTCCTCCCCTATTGGGTCCGCGAGAGGAGTCGGTGGGAGTTGTCCGAGGCCATCCGTCGACTCACCTCCGATACCGCCGACCGGTTCGCCATCTGCGATCGAGGTCGTGAGCCCGCCTAGCCCGCGGCCCAGTTCTGTAGGCGCCGTACGGCTTCTTGCATGTCTTCGGTGGAGCCGGCGAACGAGAACCGTACATAGTGGTGGCCGCGCGTGGGGTCGAAGTCGATGCCCGGGGTCACCGCGATGCCCAGCTCGTCGAGCCAGGACGTGCACAGCGCCGACGCATCATCGGTGAGGTGGGAGACATCGGCGTAGATGTAGAAGGCCCCGTCGGCCGGGGCCAGCCGATCGATGCCGGCCTTCGGTAGGCCCTCGAGCAACACGTGTCGGTTCGCGGCGTAGCGTTCGATACTGGCCTGACACTCGTCGTGACAGTCGAAGGCCGCCACCGCTGCGAGCTGAGACAGGGTGGGCGCCGAGATGGTCACGTTCTGGCTGATCCGGGTCACGGCATTTGAGAACCGGGGCGGACAGATCATCCACCCCAGACGCCATCCCGTCATCGAGAAGTACTTCGAGAAGCTATTGACCACGATGACGTCGGGGTCGGCGCTCAGGGCGCTGACCGCCGGATCGCCGTAGGTGATGCCGTGGTAGATCTCGTCGGAGATGAGCTGGACGTCGCGGTCGGCGCACCAGCCGGTGATGGCGGCCATTGCAGCGGCGTCGAGCATCGTGCCGGCCGGATTCGAGGGAGAGGCGAGCACCAGGCCGTCAACCGGGCCCAACGTGTCGAGCAGCTCAGGCGTGGGCTGGAAGCGGGTCTCCATGGTGGTGAGGAGGTCGACCACCTCGACCCCCAGGGCCTGGAGAGCGTTCCGGTAGCACGGGTAGCCGGGTGACGGCACCACCACCCGATCGCCGAGCTCGAAGGCCGCGAGGAAGGCGGTGACGAACGCCCCCGAGGCCCCGACGGTCACCACCACCTGGTCGGGATCGATGTCGAGCCCGTACCAGTAGTCGTAGTGCTCGGCGATGCGGCGCCGGAGGGGCTCGATGCCCCCTGCCGTTGTGTAGGCCAGGACATCCTCGTCGAGGGCCCGGTGGGCTGCCTCGATCACGCCCTTGGGAGCCGCGGTGGCCGGCTGTCCGACCTCGAGGTGCAGGACCTCGGCACCCGATGCTTCGCGTTGCTCCGCGGCCCGCATCACCTCCATCACGTGGAAGGGACTGATCTCCGAACGCGAGGCGGGGCGGCGGGCCATGGGGCCAGTATCACCGCCCGTGTCCTTTGGCACCACCCACCAGGTCCGGGGTTCCCAACAGGGAATACCGACATGAAGAGCACATCGGTCGTACAGACTCACCTTCACCGCGTCCCTGCTCGGGCAGGTTCGGGGTTCCCGGAGGACGAACTCAGCCACCGAGAACGTCAGGAGCCCGGGGACAATGCCCCGGGCTCCCGCACTTCGCTACCTTGTTGCCGCTCTCGGCCGCTAGGCCTGTTGAATCTTGATCTCGATGTCGACGCCGGCCGGCAGGTCGAGCCGCTGGAGGCTGTCGACGGTCTTGGGCGAGGGCTCGAGGATGTCGAGAAGGCGCTTGTGGATGCGCATCTCGAAGTGCTCCCGTGAGTCCTTGTCCTTGTGAGGTGACCGGATGACGGTATAGCGGTGCTTCTCGGTGGGAAGAGGGATCGGACCCCGGATGTCGGCCTGGGTACGGACCACCGTCTCGACGATCTTCTTCGTCGATTGGTCGATGATCTCGTGATCGTAGGCCTTGAGTCGGATCCGGATCTTCTGCTTGTCAGCCATCAGTCGCTACTGCTTCCTGCTACTTGACGATCTTGGTGACGCGGCCCGCACCAACCGTGCGGCCACCTTCACGAATCGCGAACCGCAACCCGTCATCCATCGCGATCGGAGCAATCAACTCCACCGTCATCTCCGTGTTATCACCCGGCATACACATCTCG
>JAAEMS010000152.1 GCA_024225275.1 Actinomycetes bacterium | reverse complement strand
GGCCGGTAGAGTAGGGACTCGCATGTTCGAAGCACTGTCAGATCGTTTCGAGGGGATCTTCTCTCGCATCCGTGGTCGGGGCCGCCTCAGTGAGGACGACGTCGACGAGGTCTTGCGTGAGATCCGCCTCGCCCTACTCGAGGCCGACGTCAACTTCGCGGTCGTCAAGAACCTGGTGAGCCGCATCCGGCAGCGGGCCATCGGCGATGAGCTCTCGGCCGCCCTGAACCCGGCCCAGCAGGTCGTCAAGATCGTCAACGAGGAGCTCACCGCGAGCCTGGGCGGCGAGACCATGCGGGTCACCTACGCCTCGAAGCCGCCCACCGTCGTGCTCATGGCCGGTCTCCAGGGGGCGGGCAAGACCACCACCACCGCCAAGCTTGCCCGCTGGTTCAAGTCGCAGGGCCGCAACCCCATCCTGGTCGGCGCTGACCTCCAGCGTCCGGCTGCCGTCGAGCAGTTGCGCACCCTGGCCGGTCAGGTCGACGTGCCCGTGTACTCCGAGCCCACCGACCCGGTCACCGTCGCCGCTGGCGCCATTGCCCAGGCCCGTGAGCTGGGCCGCGACGTGGTCATCGTCGATACCGCCGGACGTCTGGCCATCGACGAGGAGATGATGGGCCAGGTCCGTCAGATCTCCGAGGCCGTCACCCCCGATTACACCTTCCTCGTGGTCGACGCCATGACCGGCCAGGACGCGGTCACCGTCGCCGAAGCCTTCCACCAGACCCTGGAGCTCGACGGCGTCATCCTCACCAAGCTCGATGGTGACGCCCGCGGCGGCGCTGCCCTGTCGGTCAAGGAAGTCGTGGGTCGCCCCATCGCTTTCGCCAGTACCGGCGAGAAGCTGGAGGACTTCGATCAGTTCCATCCCGATCGTCTGGCCAGTCGCATCCTGGGTATGGGTGACATGCTCACCCTCATCGAGAAGGCCGAGGAGGCCTACGAAGAGGAGGAGGCTGAACAAGCGGCCGCCAAGATCCTCGAAGGCACCTTCACCCTCGACGACTTCCTCGAGCAGATGCAACAGCTCAAGAAGATGGGTCCCCTCACCGGGCTCATGGGCATGTTGCCCGGTGTCCCCAAGGAGGTCCGCGACGCCGAGATCGACGACCGCCAGGTCGCCCGGGTCGAAGCCATGATCCGCTCCATGACCCCCGAAGAGCGGACCACTCCCACGGTCATCGACGGTTCCCGGCGGGCCCGCATCGCCACCGGCAGCGGTACCTCGCCCAACCAGGTCTCCGAACTGGTCAAGCAGTTCAGCGAGATGCAGAAGGTCATGAAGCGGCTCGGCGGCATGGGATCGAAGAAGATCAGCCGCAAGGGCAAGAAGGGGAAGAAGGGCAAGAAGGGGGGCGGTCGCACCACCCCCAAGGGCGGTCGCACCACCCCGGGGAAGGGCTCTGACCAGGGCTCGGTGCCCGCGCTGGGCGACCTTCGGCTCCCCGACCTGAGCGAACTGGGACTAGACGATGGTGGGAATCCTCAGCTCCCGAGGTTGAAGTAGCGCGAATCCGCCGCCAGACTTAGCGATCGGTCGTTGACGGGAGCGCGTGGCTCCCCCCTGACGCTCGCGAAGTTCTTGAGTTCTGACCAACACCACGTATGAGAGGTACGCCACCGTGGCCGTGAAGCTCCGCCTTATGCGGACTGGGAAGAAGAAGCAGCCGTCCTACCGGGTCGTCGCCGCCGACGCCCGGTCTCCCCGCGACGGCCGGTTCATCGAGATCGTGGGTCACTACAACCCCCGCCCCGACCCGTCCGAGATCGTCATCGACAATGGTAAGGCCGTCGACTGGCTGCAAAAGGGCGCCCAGCCCACCGAGCGGGTGAAGAAGCTGCTCGAGGCGTCCGGCGCCTGGGGTTGGTACACCACTGGTGTTCCGCCCGTAGAAACCCCGGCCGAAACGGCCCCTGCCAGCGAGGAAGCCCAATCGTGAGCGACGACATCGACAATGACGACATCGACAATGACGATCACGACGACGATGAGGTGAGCGATGCTGATGCTCCCACCTCGGTTGCGGTGTGCGAGTTCCTCTGCCGCTCGGTGGTCGAGGCTCCCGACGATGTCGAGATCGACGTCTCCGACACCCGCGACGGGTTCCGGCTCGACGTTCATGTCGGCCCTGGCGACATGGGCCGGGTCATCGGCAAGCGGGGCCGGGTGGCCAACGCCATCCGTACCGTGGTCGGTGCCGCCGCCGCCAAGGACGGCGTCGAGGTCGAAGTCGAATTCATCGACTGAGTCGTTCCTCGGGCCCTTGGGGGCACTCGTCTCTTGCCGACT
>JAAEMS010000151.1 GCA_024225275.1 Actinomycetes bacterium | reverse complement strand
ATTGCCCAAGAACTCACTTTTGAACTCATTGAAGAAACCTTCCATTTCTTTAAGAGCCTTGTTCATTTTCTCTATACCCTCTAATCGTTTTCTTTCAGATTCAGCAGCATCTTCGGTAACGTCTTTTGCGTCTTTAATCGCATCGCTTACATCAATAGTAGTATTGATGTGCTTTTTGATTTCTTTATCAACTGCCTTAACGCTTGATTCTCGGTCTTTAAGCATTTTTTGGTATTCTTTACCAATTGAAACTGCTTTTGCACGTTTTTTATTGTTTTTATCTAATTCATCCCCTAATTCATTTTCTGCATCTATTTGATTTTGCGTTTCTTCTATAATTTTATCAATCCCTTTAATTCTTGCAAAAGCAGCAGCAATAGCATTTTGGTCATAAATATCTTGGCGTAAACCTAAATCGTTTATAAGTTTAAAGAAATCATCATATTTTGATATTTGCTCAACAATATTAGACGCTTGTTTTTGAGAAAACTCCTCTCTAGCGCTTTCTACACCTAAAATCTTCTTTTCGTTTTCAAAGAATTTTTTAGCTAAATTATCCTCTATTTTAAATCGTTGTAATGACGCATCGTTTAATCTACCATGTGCATTTTTTATGCTGTTTAACGCAGCTTCTTGTCTTTTTTGTAACTTCTCTAAAGCACCATAGTCGGCTTCAAGAGATTTATCTAAATCCGTTTTGAACGCTTCTTTTATTTCATCACCAATATCACCTATGCTTTCAAGCGTTTTTGATAAAAAGTTAAGCACACCTTTGAATACTCCTTGAATAAGAGTGTCTTGACCTGCAATATCCCTTACAAACATTGACCAAGAATTAGACAATCTTTCTTGCGCTGCCTGTAACGTATCAATAGTTTTTACAGATTCAAGTCCAAATGCTTTTTCTAATTCAACTGCAAATTTAGGAAGTGCTTCTTTAGATAAAACCTCACCTTTTTTAAGCATTTTATCCAACTTAACAGTTGATACGCCTAATGCGTTTGCCATGATACCAAATGCACCAGGTAAACGCTCACCCAACTGACGACGCAATTCCTCTGTCGTAACCTTACCTTTAGATAACATTTGCTCCAATGCTAAATAAACACCTTCTAACTCATGAGTTTTAAGCCCTAAAACACCACTCGCTTTAGTTACTGTTTCAAAAATATTCTGCGTTTCAGCCATTCTTAAATTAGACTGTCTTGCAGCAGCATCAAACTTAATATACCTTTCAGTAGTAGTAATTAAATTAACCCCGTAATCCTGTGTGATTCGGTCTAAAAACTCTTGAGTGTCGCCTAATTCTATCGAATCGGTTATAATCTTCTTCATTGCAAATCCAAATGAATCAAATTGTTTCGACAGTTTAAAGACGTTCTTTGTAAGGTCTTTTATCATCATAAGACCTCCTGCAATACCAAATGCTCCTAAAAGGTTGCTAAAACCTCTAACCATACCACCAAGTCCTGTGTTTTTAAAGTTTGACGTGGCTCTATTTGCTTTATTTACACTAATTGTAACTTTATCAAGGGCGTGTTGTAATTGTTTAGATTTCGCACTGGATTTTCCAGTTTCAATTATTGAGTTCTTTAAAGCTGTCTTTAATTTCTTTTGTTGGGCAACTAATCGTCCATAAGCACCAGCAAGTCTTGATGTGGCTTGCGTTTGAAGGTTATTGTTCCTTTTTAAAATACGTTGATTAGCAACCTCTTTACCTGTTAAAGCGTTTACTTCTTTTTTCTTTTGACTTAATTTTGCTATTTGTCTATGTTGAGCATCTATTGTTTTGTTTAATTTGGCAAGTTCCCTTCTATGCTCTTTTATCAGTTGCGTAGTTTCTGAACTATATAATTTTTTAGAATCTATCTTTTTTAAGTTGGCAGACATTTTTAGAATGGCATTATCCAACTCAATAACCTTTTTAGTTAATTGCGAAACCTCTAATTGAGCTTCATCGAGTACCTTTTTATAACTATTATCTACCATTTCGCTTACGTCTTTGTTCGTTTATTTCACTTGCCAACTTCTGTATTTCCACCCATTTCTTAACACTTGTTGTCTTTGTGTCTATGCTGTTTTTTCCTGTAATCTGTTCTAAAATTACTGCTTGTTTTTCTAAACTGTTTTTATCTTCGTCATTGGACTTTGCCATCTTTTCCAACTCGTCCTTTTTAATACCAAGT
>JAAEMS010000150.1 GCA_024225275.1 Actinomycetes bacterium | reverse complement strand
GTTCGGCTCGCTCCAACGCCGCCAGCAGAGTCTCCACCCCACCGGCCCGATCCGTGGGCAGCCAGTAGTCGGGCCAGCGAATCCACTCGTGCGGCCAAGCGATTCCCTCTGGGCGCCGCCACCGCAGATACACACCGAAGTCAGGGTCCTCGAAGGGGCCCGGAGCGTGAAGTCCAAGACCCCGGATCTTGGCCCCGTTCGGCATCACGACGACACCAGGGCCGTCGGCCCGTACCCCCGAGTTGGTCATCCGGAGTGTCAGCTCCACAGCGTGGCGGGAGAGTCCCTTCGTGGGTGTCCGGTGGCGTGACCTTGACCCCTGCCCCCGCGCCAGCATCTCAGCGACACCGGCGAGACAGACCGAGGTCGGAGGTGCCCATGAGCTGGCGTGGTCTCATTGCTGCGGGGGCCCTACTGCTCGTGCTCGGCGGTGTGGGTGGTTGGCTGATCGGCCGGGGCGGCGGGGCAGGACACCGACGGTGACGGTGTGGCTTCGTTCATGACCGATGACGGGTTCATCGAGTACTGGGAACAGGGCTGGGTCTTCTCAGTGGCGGACCGATCGCTGCAAGACAGGGTCACCAACGGGCTCTACGACACCCTTCGGACCTTCGATCCAATGCTCGTCTACGTCGACCGGATCGTGTTGTCCGGCAGGATCGAATCTCTGAGCCTGACATGGCTCTCCGTCGTCCGATTCACCAGAACTGGGGACGTGAGGATCGTCAGCGAGACCATCCTGCGCTGAGTCCGACGGTCGGGTTGAAGCGGCTCTGCGGGCGCGCCGTGGCTGTGCCGCCCGACCCGCGAGGTCGGATCCTCTTCGCCCATCGAAGCTGGTTCCCAGCGGTCAGTCCTCGGCGCCGGACGTACGGGCCAGCGCCAGGGCGAGTTCGACGGCTTCGGCCGGCCCCGGACCTTCGAGCACATCGGGCAGGTCCCAGGTTCCGATGCCGACCACGGGGACGTTGGTGCGCCGGGCGAGAGCGACTTCCGAGAGGGTTCGGTATGCGCCGCCAATGGCGATGAGCGCGTCAGCGGCCCCCACGACGAGCGGATTGCGCATCTCCCCGAGCCCGGTAGGGATGGCGACAGTGACGTGCGGGTTTGCTTCGGCGCGGTCACGGCCGGGCAGGATGCCGATGACCAGTCCCGTGGCCGAGGACGCGCCCCGGGCTGCTGCCTCCATCACGCCACCGAGTCCACCACAGACCGAGATCGCGCCGCGTTCGGCCCGCCGTTTCGGCCCGGTCGATCTCTTCGGTGCCGACCTCACCTGGGCCGATGTAGAGGCCGCTGGATTCGATCGACTGGTTGCTCACGAGGTGCCTCCTCATGGCTCTCAGCCTCGCGTACTGCGAGCCGTCGATGGCAACGAGTCGGTGCCGCTCAGGCGACGACGACCTGCTCGTTGAGGCGGCCTGAACCGAGCGAGAACCGGCCATGAGCGGATGGGTTTCGGGGCTGGACCTGGGGCCGATCTGGGCGTAGTTGCCGGGTGGGCGACTCGCTTCGGGTGAGGCCGCGGTGTCAGCCGCTGTTCGTGTTGGACTGTCGGGCGGCCCCGGGTTCTGGCTTGTCTCGCCGCAGTACCGCGAATCGGCTCCGACAGTCCAACACGATCCAGGGTTCGTCTAGTCCTGTGAGCTTGGGGTGGTGCTTCGGGTAGCGGAGCCGACGCGGTCATAGACGGCTGGCCAGAACCGGTCGCGGGCAGCCCAGATCCCACCGACCCCGAACTTGATGACCACGATCGCCCCGATGGATCCCATGAAGATGGTGAAGGTGGTCTGGACGATGTTCTCGGCGATCTTGAGCTGATCGAGGGCAGCGAACACTCCGATGAGCCACACCCCGGCAACACCAACGTTGGTGACCAGGTTCCCCCACTCGAACTCGGAAGTGACGCCACTCAGCAACTCGCGCAGCCAGTTGGCCAAGGCGCCGACGACGAACAGGATGATGATCGCGACCAACAGGCGGGGCACGAAGGCCACGAAGTCGTCGAGGACGTCGTTGACCTCGGTGATGTTCAAGGTGTCGAAGGTGAGCTGGAGGACGATCAGCATCAGTCCCCAGTACACGATGCGGGCCAGTAGGAGTCCGGAGTCGGCGTAGCCGGCCCGTTCCAGGGGTCCGCCCAGGCCGCTGCGGTCGACCAGGGCGTCGACGTTGAGGCGGGTCAGTGCGGCGTGGAGGACCCGCTGGACGACTCGGGCGATGAACCAGCCGACGAGAAAGATGACGATGGCGCCGATCAGTTTGGGCAGGAAGGCGCCGAGATCATCGAGGCTCTGTTGAAGGCTGTCGGATAACGATAGGTCGAGGGCAAGCACAACTACTCCTTGGAACTGGGATGTCAGGGTTCTGATTCCCTGAAACTGCCGAAATACTATGACAAGCCGCCTGCTGCGGCCGTCCCTAGCCCACCGCGGCGGCCATCCGGGGAGCGGTTTCGCCAATTCCCCACCGAAGCGATACGCCCACCAGGCGTTTCTCCACGCCCCACTCACGGCAGAGAAGATCATGATCGCGGGGTTCGTCGGGTTGGTCTGACCTGGCCTCCCGGCTGACGTCCACTTGTGGCGGGCTGTCTTGGTATTGACTTGTCGGCCGACCTGGCGGGGCCCTGTTGTTGAGGGCACCCACCGGTCGGACAGGACGTGACCTTGGAGGAGCTTGCTTGGAGCCCGTCTGTGTCTTGTCCGCCCGTCCGGCAGGTGCGGTTGCCCGCATCCGGCTAATGGAAGGGCAGTTTCGCCATGACAGATCACATCACCGATGTCACTGGCGGCATCGACACCCACCGACCCCACCCGCGGTGCGCAGATGCTGATAGAAGGCATCGATCTCGGCCGGCTTGAGCTTGGCCGGCTTTCGCTCG
>JAAEMS010000149.1 GCA_024225275.1 Actinomycetes bacterium | reverse complement strand
TCGAGGGCTTCGAGGTCCTTGACGGACATCTCCTCGACCCGGTCGTGTTGGAGTTGGATGAGGGCGATCGTGCCGTCAACGGAGACGCCACCCTGGACTGCGGCCTCCGGGCCCTGGGCCAGGGCGGCGGCGGGGTCGGTGGCCTCCAGCACCCGGTCGAGTCCGAGGGCGGTGTCGCGGACCTCGGTGAGGGCGCTGACCGCGGCCGGGTTCTCGAAGAAGCTCGAACCGTCAGCGGGGGTTGCGGCGATCTGGGTGGTGAGGCCGATGCGTTCCGAGTCCGCGCTCTCGAGCAGGTCGTAGGCCCGCTGGGAGTCCACGCCGGGAACGTCGAAGGTGTCCTCGAGTTCCTCGCCGAAGAACCCGCTGAGGGCCACGACGCTGGCCGCCGAGAGAAACCAGAGTAAAAGAACGAGAAGGCGTCGACGGACGCAGAAGCGCCCCAGTCGATATAGGAGCATGGACATCGGGTCAGCCTGGTCTCTGGGAATCCAAAGTCGGGGGATTGGGTGTCAACGGGCGACGAAGTACTTGGCGCGGGGGTGGTGACAGATGATGGCCGAGGTGGTTTGCTCGGGCTGGTACTGGAACCCGGTGTCCTCGGACACCTCGATGCCCAGACGATCGGCACCCAGGAGCTGGGCCACGGTCATGTTGTCGGCGAGGTCCGGGCAGGCCGGGTAGCCCCACGAGTAGCGGCCCCCTCGGAACTGCTGGCGGAAGAGCCCGGGAAGGGCATCGGCGTCCTCGTCGCCAAAGCCCCACTCGGCGCGGATGCGGGCATGCCACAACTCGGCGAGGGCTTCGGCCATCTCGACCCCGAGGCCGTGGAGTAGGAGATAGTCCTGGTACCGGTCGGCGGCGAACAGCTCGGCCGTTCGTTGGGAGATCCGCTCGCCCATGGTGACGATGTGGAACGAGGCCCAGTCGGTCTCGTCGGTGTCGATGGGTCGGAAGAAATCGGCGATGCACAGCCATGGTTCCGTGCCCTGGCGAGGGAACCGGAAGCGGGTCCGCTCGGCCGAGCGGTCGGTGTCGGCCCAGATGACGAGCTCGTCGCCGTCGGCGTTGACCGGGAAGTAGCCGTAGACCACCTGGGGCACGAGGAGATCGTCAGCCTTGGCCTGGGCCAGCTGGTCGCGAAAGAGGGGACGGATCCGTCTCTTGAATGCAGTGTCGTCCTCGCCGCCCTCAGGACGGAACTGCCACTGGTTCCGGAACAGGGCCGTTTCGTTGACATAGTTGGTGATCTCGTCGAGGGCCACCCCCTTCACAACCTGGGAGCCCTCGAACGGGGGAGCGAAGATGGGGTTGTCGATGGCCACCTCGGGTGACCGGTCGGGCACATCGGCCAGGGCGTCGCGACGTTTGGCCCGGGGGATGACCCGGCCGGTGAGCTCGCGGCCGAAGCCGGGATCGTCGACCCCGGTGCGCCGGATCTCGCCCAGGGTGTCCATCACCCGGAGACCCTCGAAGGCGTCCTTGCCGTAGAACAGCCGACCCTTGTAGGTCTCGCGGAGATCGCGTTCGACATAGCTGCGGGTCAGAGCGGCACCACCCAACAGGACGGGCAGGTCGTCGAGGCCGCGGTCGTTCAGGACCTCGAGGTTCTCGCGCATGATCAGGGTGCTCTTGACCAGCAGGCCGCTCATGCCGATGGCGTTGGCCTCGACCTCCAGGGCCTTCTCGATCATCTCGGCGATGCCGATCTTGATGCCCAGGTTGTGGACCTCGTAGCCATTGTTGGTGAGGATGATGTCGACGAGGTTCTTGCCGATGTCGTGGACGTCACCCTTCACCGTGGCCAGAACGATCCGACCCTTCGACGACTCGCCCTCGATCTTGTCCATGTGGGGTTCGAGGTAGGCCACGGCTGTCTTCATGGTCTCGGCCGATTGGAGCACGAAGGGGAGCTGCATCTCGCCGGATCCGAAGAGCTCGCCCACCACCTTCATGCCCGAGAGCAGGGTGTCGTTCACGATCGAGAGAGCCGTTGTGCCCTGGGCCAGTGCCTCGTCGAGATCATCGGTGAGGCCGTCGCGGTCACCGTCGATGATGCGCTGGGACAAGCGTTGGTCAACCGGCCAACCGGATCGATCCTCTTTGACCTGGCGCACCGACTCGACGTCGGCGAAGACATCGAGGAGGTGGGCGAGGGGATCGTAGGACGGGTCGGTACCGGATCCGCCCGCGGTACCTCGGCGGTCGTGGACGAGATCGAGGCAAACCTGGCGCTGTTCGTCGGGAATGCGGGCCAGAGGCACGATGCGGCCGGCGTGGGCGATGGCCGAGTCGAGGCCGACCGCGGCACATTCGTGCAGGAAGACCGAGTTCAGCACGTGGCGGGCCGCGGGCTTGAGACCGAACGACACGTTCGAGATGCCGAGTGTCGTGTAGACGCCGGGCAGTTCGGCCTTGATCCGGCGGATGGCTTCGATCGTGGCCATGGCGTCGCCCCGAAGGTCGTCGTCGCCGGTGGACAGGGGGAAGGTCAGGGCGTCGAAGATGAGGTCGGAGGATGACAAGCCGTAGCGCTCGGTCGCGAGATCGTGGATGCGATGGGCCACCCGCATCTTCCATTCGAGGTCGCGGGCCTGGCCCTCTTCGTCGATGAGCAGACACACCACCGCGGCGCCATAGTCGCGGGCCAGGTTGAACACCCGGTCGATGCGGCTCCCGGGCGCCTCACCGTCCTCGAGGTTGGCCGAGTTCAGAACGGCGCGGCCGCCGATCCATTGGAGACCGGCCTCGATGACCTCGGGTTCGGTGGAGTCGAGCACCATCGGGGCCGAGACCTGGGTGGCGTACCGGCTCATGAGGGCATCCATGTCAACGGCGCCGTCGCGGCCCACGTAGTCGACGCAGACATCGAGGATGTGGGCACCCTCGGCCACCTGTTCCCTCGCCATCTGGAGGGTGGTGTCGTAGTCAGCGTCGAGCAGGGCCTCACGGAACTTCTTCGAGCCGTTGGTGTTGGTGCGCTCACCGATGAACAGCACCGAGGTGTCCTGATCGAATGGAACCGAGGAGTAGATCGAGGTGGCCCCGGGCTCGTGAACCGGCTCGCGGTTGGCCGGGGTGAGTTGGGCGCAGCGGTCGACGATGGCTTCGAGGTGGGTGGGACTGGTGCCACAACAGCCACCGATGATGCTCACACCGAGGTCGGTGACGAAACGTTCGAGATGCTCGGCGATGGCCGGCCCATCGAGGTCGTAGTGCATTTGCCCATCGACGACGGAGGGGAGGCCGGCGTTCGGGATGACCGAGATGGGCAGTTGGCTGTGCTGGGACAGGTGACGCACATGCTCGAACATCTCGGCCGGGCCGGTGGCGCAGTTCAGCCCGAAGACGTCGATGCCCATGGGCTGGAGGGCGTTCACTGCGGCACCGATCTCGGTGCCCGGGAGCATGCGGCCGGTGAGCTCGATGGTGACCTGGGTCTGGATGGGCACCCGGGTCCCGGCCGCCTCCATGGCCCGGCGACAGCCGTTGATGGCCGCCTTGGCCTGGAGCAGGTCATAGACGGTCTCGATGATGAACAGGTCGACCCCACCCTCGAGGAGACCGCGGGCCTGGACCTCGTAGGCGTCGCGGAGCTCGGCGTAGGGCATGTGGCCGAGCGATGGGAGTTTGGTGCCGGGTCCGATCGAACCTGCCACCCACCGAGGCTGGTCCGCTGTGCTGTGGTCGCGGGCGACCCTGGTGGCGATCTCGGCGGCAGCCCGGTTGATGGCGTGGGTCTTGCCGGCCAGGTCGTACTCGCTCAGGGGAACCGCGAAGGCGCCGAAGGTACAGGTCTCGATGACGTCCACCCCCACCCCCAGGTAGGCATCGTGGAGACCGGCGATCACGTCGGGACGGGTCAGGCAGAGGTTCTCGTTGCAGCCCTCGAGGTCGGGGCCGCCGAAGGCGTCGGCATCGAGCTCGAGCTCCTGGATGCCGGTGCCGAAGGCACCATCGAACACGACCACCCGTTCACGGGCGGCCGCGAGGAAGGGATGTTCGGTGGGTGGGTGTGGCACGGTCACAGGCTACCTACTCGCCGTTGGGCCACCCCACCGGTTCGGCGTTCGGCCGTGGGGGAGGGAACACGCATCCCACTAGGGTCGGCGGGGTGAAGGTCTACACAAGACAAGGCGACGACGGCACGACCGGGCTTCTCTACGGTGGTCGGGTCCCGAAGGACTCGGCGCTCCCGCGTGCCTATGGCGCCGTCGACGAAGCCCAGGCCGCGCTGGGGATGGTACGGGCCGAGGCCGCGCCCCGATCTGAACTGGGCCAGCTCGTCACCCGTCTGGCCAGTGAGTTGTGGGTGCTGATGGCCGAGTTGGCGACCGACCCCGACAACCACCAGAAGCTCCAACCCGGCGTATCCCGGGTGACCGCCGAGATGGTTGGCCAGCTCGAGACCGACATCGACCACCTATCCACCCTGTTCGAGCCGCCCACTGAGTTCGTCGTACCCGGCCATACACGGATCGGAGCGTTGCTCGATGTGGCCCGCACCGTGGTCCGCCGCGCCGAGCGGGTGGCCATCGGCGCTGACGTCGAGGGGTCCCACGTTGTGCCCTACCTGAACCGGTTGAGCGATCTGTTGTGGACGATGGCCCGGTGGCAGGACGGTGAGGTGGTCACCAGCCGGTCGGTCGTCACCTGACCTTCCCAACCCCCCTACGCTGAGGGGCCAGCCCGTTCCCCCGAGAGGACCGTCGTGAGCCCTACTTTCAACCTGGCCACCCGCCTACCGCGCACTGTGAAGGCACTCGATGTGCCGGCGTTCTCGGGAGCCCTCGACGATGCCGGATTCGACGACGCCACCCGGGCCTGGCTCGACCGGCGAGGTTTTGAGGGCAACCTCGGGCAGTGGCATGCGGTGCCGCGGGCCGACGGTGTCCTCCAGGTGGTCGTGGGCCTGGGCTCGGCCGACGATTTCACCAGTGCCAAGCTCCGGCGGGCGGCCGCGTTGGTAGCCAAGGCCGCCAGCAAGGAGAAGGTCCTCGTCACCCAACTGGTCGATGTGGCGGCCACTCGGATCGACCCCTCCGATGCGGCCCAGGCGGTGGCCGAGGGGTTCACCCTGGCCCTTTACCACTTCAGCGACTACAAGTCCCGCTCCACCAGCCCCCAACTGGGCCGGGTCTCCGTGCTCGGGGGCGGTGGCGCCACCACCCGCGCCGCGTTGGTCAAGGGGGCAGCCATCGGTGACGCGGTCTGCACCGCCCGCGACCTGGTCAACACCCCGGGTGGCGACCTCACCCCGGTCGAATTGGCCCGTCGGGCCCGGGCCCTGGCCCGCAAACATGGTCTCCAGGTCCGCATCATGGACCAGAAGGCCATCCGTGAGGCCAAGCTGGGTGGCCTGCTGGGGGTGAACCGGGGTTCCGAACAAGCGCCGCGCTTCATCAAGCTCACCTACAAGCCCGAGGGTCGCAGCAGGGGCAAGGTCGCGCTGGTGGGCAAGGGCATCACCTTCGACTCCGGTGGTCTGAGCATCAAGACCGGTCAGGGAATGATGACGATGAAGACCGACATGGCGGGTGCCGCCGCAGTCATCGGTGCCATGGAGGCCATCGCCCAGGTCGGTCCACCGGTCGAGGTCACCGCCTATGTCGCGGCCACCGACAACATGACCGGCGGCGACGCCACCCGGCCGGGCGACGTGCTCACCCTGCGGAACGGCAAGACCATCGAGGTTCTCAACACCGATGCCGAGGGGCGCCTGATCCTGGCTGACGCCCTCTGCTTGGCCTCCGAGGACAAGCCCGACGCCATCGTCGACCTGGCCACTCTGACCGGGGCCTGCATGGTGGCTCTCGGTCCGCGGATTGCCGGAGCCATGGGCAATAGCGAAGGCTGGATCGGCCAGCTGCAGACTGCGGCCGAGCGCACAGGCGAACGCATCTGGCCCCTGCCCCTGCCCGACGACTACCGCAAGATGGTCGACTCGACCATCGCCGACATGAAGAACATCGGCGGCCCCCACGGTGGTGCGCTCACCGCAGGCATCATCCTCAGCGAGTTCGTCGACGAGGGCATTGCGTGGGTTCACCTTGACATTGCCGGGCCGTCGAGCACCGACGCCGAGGACGGCGAGACCCTGAAGGGTGGTACGGGCTTCGGTGTGAGGCTGCTGGTCGATGCCATCGAGCAGTTCTCACCACTCTCTGTCACGAAATCGTAATGTGAATAGGCGGTTCTGCCCACGAACCGTGACCGCATTCTGGACTACCTTGTTCATAGGAGCTGTGGTGTCGCTGAGAGCGAACACCTGAGAACGGCTGAAACCACAGGGTTGGACGGGTCTCCATGGCGGTCATCGACAGGGGTCGAGAGGTGGTGGAGGCCTCGGTTCCGGCGTCGACCCTTGCCGTCGGCGCTGACGGCGCTCTGGGGGCCCCGAACGCCAGCAGCTTCCGGTCTCCTCTGCGCTTCAACGCGAAGACCGGCCTCGTCATCGGCGACCTGGTGGCGGTAGGGGTGGGCCAGGCCCTGACCCTCGCCCTGATCCCCGAGGTTCGCACTACCGAGTTCCTCATCCTCGCCGCCCTGGCCCTGCCCGTGGGTGGTGCCTTCCTCGCTCGGCGCCGGGTGTACAACAGTCGGTTCATCACCCGGCGGATGGACGAGTTCCGTCGCCTCATCGAGGCCACCATCCGGATCATCGTCGCAGTCGCCATGCTCGCCCTCGTCGCCGGCCTCGATCTGCCCCGCTCGTGGATCATCGTGAACTTCTTGGCCACCTCGGCTGCCCTGCTACTCGACCGCGAGTTCGCCCGCCGCACCTTCTCCCGGATGCGGCGCCACGGGCGTATGCGTCGGCGGGTCGTGATCGTGGGCAACAACACCGAGGGTCAGGCCCTCGAGGAGATGCTGGCCCAGGATCTCGATCTCGGATACGAGGTCGTCGCCTTCGTCGACGATGTCACCCGCGGAGTCGAAGACTGCAACGACGAGCTGGTGTCGGCGTTCGTGGCTGATACCAAGGCCGCGGTCCGGGCCCTCGATGCCAGTGGTGTGATCATCGCCGCCACCGCCATGGAGATCGGCAGCTCCAACCGGCTGATCCGAGAGCTGACCGACGCAGGTATCCATGTCGAGCTGTCCTCGACCTTGTGTGACATCGCCGCCGAACGCCTGACCGTCCGGCCCCTGGGTCGGTTCCCGGTCGTGTACGTCGAGCCGGTGGCTCGGCACGGCTGGCGCCAGCTGGCCAAGCGCACCTTCGACCTCCTCATCTCGTCGGTGGCCCTGGTGCTGTTGGCGCCGGTCCTCGCCGCCGTGGCCGCGGTTGTCCGACTGGACTCCAAGGGACCGGTGCTCTTCCGCCAGCAGAGGGTGGGCCGCAACGGTGGGCTGTTCGACGTGCTCAAGTTCCGCACCATGGTCCCCGATGCCGAGGACTTGCTCACCGACCTGGCCGATCAGAACGAGGCCGACGGCCCCCTCTTCAAGATGAAGGACGATCCCCGCATCACCCGGATTGGCGGGTTCCTGCGCAGGACCTCGCTCGACGAGCTGCCCCAGTTCTGGAACGTCATCCGCAACGAGATGAGCCTGGTGGGCCCCCGTCCGGCTATGCCCGACGAGGTCGAGCACTGGTCCCCTGAGCTCCACGGGCGTCTCCGGGTCAAGCCCGGTATCACCGGCATGTGGCAGGTGTCGGGTCGGAGCGAGTCTTCGTTCGCCGAGTACGTGCGCCTCGATCTCTACTATGTCGACAACTGGTCACTGCTCGTCGACACTGCGATTCTCCTCAAGACGATCCCCGCCGTGGCCTTCTCCCGCGGCGCCTACTGATCAAGAGCTGCTCGCTCGCTGCTGCTGAACCGGCCCACCCACTACTTCTGAGTGGGTCCGAATCCACAGAAGTCAGATCATTCGCCATCGGAGGGAACCAATCGGCCTCCTGCTGCGTCTGATAGATGTGGAGGACGGCAGGGGAGTGGGCACCAAGGCACAGGATCCAGGTCCGTTGGCCACGAGTTCTGAAGACCAGGAGAGTCCGGCTGAATCGGGCCCCGACGGTGTCTTCATCGATGCTGCACCCCTGCCTCTCCTCTCCTTCGAGGATTTCTATGTCGAGAATCACGATCGGGTGGCCCGCGCTCTTGCTCTCACCCTGGGCAACCGGTCGCTGGCCTTCGATGCCACCGACGAGGCTTTCGCCCGGGCATGGAGTCGGTGGGCCAGCGTCAGTGCCCATGTCAATCCCGCCGGATGGGTGTGCCGGGTGGCGTTGAATTGGGCCACCAGCTGGCTGCGGAAGCTGAGGCGCGAACAGCCGGACGTCTATGTCGATCGCCCGGTTCCGGCCGTGGGTCGTGATCTCGACCTCGATCGGGCCATCGCCCACCTATCAGTCGAACATCGTTCGGTCGTGGTGTTGCGCCACCTGGAGGGGTGGAGCACCTACGAGACCGCCCAAGTCCTCGAGGTCAGTGAAGGAACGGTCAAGTCGCGACTGAGCCGGGCCCTCGATCAACTCTCTGCCGAACTCAACCAACCCGAACGGAGCTCGTCATGACCGACCAGCAACCCGACTCCCTCGACCCCGAGCTGGCCAGCCATCTCCGGCAGCGCTCGGACGAGATCATCCTCCCGGCCCCTGATCCCGAGAAGCCCGCCAGCGATGCCCGCCGCGCCACCCGCCGCCGGGTCGGTGCTGGTGTGGGGGCGATGGCCGTCACCCTTCTTGCCGTGGGCGGACTCACCATGATCAACGACGACGAGGGAGGCGACGAGCTCGCCTCCGAGGCCGCCGACGTCGAGGCCGTCGATGAGGAATCGGTTGCCGAGGCCGAGTCCGCTGTGGCCGTGCCGTCATCGGGGCTGTCCTTCGGCGGTGGATCCGCTGCGGCCGCCTTCGGACTCGAAGGCGACGGCCACCTGAGCTCGCTGACCGCGATCGATGGGGGTTGGCTCGCCGTCCTTCAACGGTGGAATGAGGAAGGTCCGGGCGGCTCGTCGGTCGAGTTGCTGTATTCGACCGACGGTCAGAACTGGGAGCCGGGCCCGGGCCCCGACACCGGCCCCAACGACGAGATCCAGACGGTGGTGGTCGAAGGTGACCTGATGGTGGCCACTGGGGCCAGCTACCCCGAGGGCTTCTTCGACGTCATGGAGGAGCCCGCCGGGTCGAGCGGCGAGCCCTTCTTTCACACCGGCTCCCCAACCCCCAAGGTGTGGGTTTCGACCGATGGGGGCGGATCGTGGAGCTCGTCCGAGCTGGCCAAGGATCAGCCCGACCTTCCTGACTGGGCCGTCTCCAACCTCTGGATCGGCAACGCCACCATCAACGGCTCGACGATCATGGTGACCGGCTCGACCTATGTCGACATCAACTTCGAGGCCCTGCTGGGCGAGGATGCCGCCCGGCCCCACGAACACGGGTACGGCTGGGGTTCCGGCCCTGACGGCGAGTTCCAGCTCGAGGTCTGGAGTGGTGACGGCGAACCCGAACCCGAGTACTACACCGCCGACGAGCTGGGCATCGATCCGTCCGTGGTCAGCATGCTCGGCCAGCACCGGACGGTGATCTGGAGTACCTCCGACGGTGCGGACTGGGAGAAGCAGGACGGTCCCGAGGGTGTGACGCTCGAGCAGATCGTGTCGGGGTCTGGTGGCCTCTATTCGATCGGCTACCCCCAGGGCGACGAGTTCGCGCTTGAACCGGTCGCCGAGGAAGAGTTCTACGGCTCCTCCCTCTGGCGTTCGACCGATGGTTCGTCTTGGTCCGAGGTCGAGGGCCTCCCCACCGACGGTGAGACGTTCATCCAGCAGGTATTCGAGTTCGGCGACGACATCGCCATCGTCACCGAGGAATGGCCGAACGGTCCCACCCTGTGGCGCTTCGACGGTCAGACCTGGCACCGCGAGCCACTGGGCGACATGGTGACCGTGGGCGAGGAGGAGCAGCTCTGGTTCGAGCAGGTCCAGTCCGGTCCCGCCGGCACGCTCGTGATCGCCAATGTCGAGACCCAGATGTACGGGCCCGAGCCGTTGGTCGACGAGATCGTCATCGAGAAGGACGGACTGGTCCTGCGTCAACCGGTCCACGGACGGCGCGATGAATCACCCCCCGATGTGTTCGCCACCATCGAAGACGCGGCCGGCAATGTGCTGGCCGAGTACTCCTTCGATGAGGAGGGCCCCGACGGGCCGTCAGCCGGCATGAGCTGGGAGGAAGGCGACGACGGGGCCTACTACTCGGTGTTCTCGGATCCGGAGACGGGCGAGGAGCTCCTCCGGATCACCGATCGGGAGATGGAGGAGGCTTGGCAGCAGGTCTACCCCGAAGAGCTGTACGAGGAAGACTACGTGCCGCCCCGACGGTTGTTGTTGTGGCGTTCGGCCGGGGCGACCCAGTGGGAGGCCCTCGATCAGGAGCAGGCCCTGGGCTTCACTGGCTGGACCCAGGCGGCGGCCGTAGGCGACACCGAGGTCATGATCGTTCTCCAGGAGGAGTTGGACGAGCCGGGCGAGATGCCCGCCATCTACGAGGAGCTCGACCAGGCCATGCAGGCCTTGTACGAGCAGTTCGAGGCTGGCGAGATCACCGAAGAGGAGCTCATGGAGGCCGAGGAGGCTCTGTGGACGGAATGGGAGCCTCGGATGGCTGAAGTCGAAGCGTCCATGCCTCAGCCCGAGACGCACATCTTCGTGGGGACGCTCGACTGAGCGGTTCCTGATCTTCTCCCTCCGCGCGGGAGCCGGCCGGTGTTGGCACCGGCCGGCTCCTGTGGGTTTTGCCCGCCGCGGCCGGGGGCGGTTGCCGCGGCGGGCGGCTCAGGCGGCGTCGCCAGTGGGGGGAATCTGGCGATCGGCCCGAAGCGAGGTGACGGAGTGTTCGTGGGCCGCCTGGAGGGTCTCGGGCATGCGGCTGACCTGGACGGCGGTCAGGGGTGGCAGCTTGCGCCGTACCGCGATGCTGGTCCCGCCCCGGCGGACCAGGCCGAACCGACACAGACGGTCGATGGTGCGGTGAACGGGGGCGTTGCGGCCACCGCGGAGGCCCACTCCGAGCTGTTGGGCGAGGATCTCGAGCTCGAGGCGGAAGCCGTCGGGTTGGGCCTCGAGCTCGCGGGCCACCAGGCGCAGGAACCAGACCGCTGATGGTCCGAGGATGCCGAGCCAGAACTGTTCGACGTACACCGACCGGGGGTCAAAGCCCATGGCGTCGATGAGAGGGTCCTGCCAGGCCACGACGTCGAGGGCGGTGGGGGCCGTTCGGCCGGGAGCGGTGGGCTTGGTGGGTGGGGGCCCAGTGGGTGGGGGAGTGGTGGGTGGGGGAGTGGCGGTCATGTCGTCCTCACGAGAATCGATGTGATGTCGGGGGAAGATGACTGCAAACTACGCTCGATGACGCTTAAAGTCAACCAAGGATCGTGAAGTATGCTGCCAAGGGCACCAAGAGGGGGAACGCACATGGGAGACGAACTGCGCTTCGACGGACGGGTGGCGATCGTCACCGGGGCCGGGGGAGGTCTGGGTCGGGCCCACGCCCACCTGTTGGCGGCTCGGGGTGCCACGGTGGTAGTGAACGACCTCGGCACCGGCGACAAGGGGGGGCACGGCTCCGACACCGGCTCGGCCCAGGTGGTGGTCGACGAGATCACCGCGGCCGGTGGCCGGGCCCTGGCCGACACCCACTCGGTGGCCGAGCGGTCGGGCGCCGAAGCATTGGTGGCCGGGGCCCTCGACCAGCTCGGACGGCTCGACATCCTGGTCAACAACGCCGGAATCATCCGCAACCGGACCTTCCTCAACATCGGCGACGATGAGCTCGACCCGGTGCTCGACGTCCACCTGCGAGGTGCCTTCTACGTCACCCGTCCCGCCTACGAGCACATGAAGCAGGTCGGCTATGGCCGCATCGTCAACACCTCATCATCATCAGGGCTGTTCGGCTTCTTCGGCCAGACCGCGTACGCGGCGGCGAAGATGGGGCTGGTCGGTTTCACCAAGACCCTCGCCATCGAGGGGGTGCGCTACGGCATCCAGGTCAACGCCCTCGCCCCCGGGGCGCTCACCCGGATGACCGGTGATGTGATGGGAGCAGGGAGTGAGACGGCGGAGGCCATGGAGTTGAGCGACGATGAGCTGGACACCGCTCTCGGCCCCCACCATGTGGCCCCCGTGGTGGCATGGCTGGCCCACGAGGATTGTGATCTCACGGGCCAGGTAGTGTCGGCGATGGGTGGTCGGGTGGCGCGGGCCTTCGTTGCTGTCACTCCTGGTATCTATGAGCCTGCCCTCAGCCCTGAGGCCATACGCGACCGTCAGGCCGAGATCCTCGACGAGGCCGGCTACGTGGTGCCGGGCGATGGACCAGGCGAGAGCGCCCTGCTCCAACACCTGAAGGACAACTACGCGTCTGGCTGACCGCCCCGGCGGGCTAGAGCTCGCGGACGATGTCGTCGTCGCTGAGGGTGGTGCGGATGTCGGTGTCGGCTCGGGCCACGACATCGGGACAGGCGGCGACCATGGCGTCCTCGAGCGCCTGCTTGACCAGGGCAGCCACCCGGTCGGCGTCGCCGCGAGGGCACTCGACCACCACGGAGTCGTGCACCGTCTGGACCGGATCGACACCATCGAGGGGGGCCAGAGCCTCGGTCATGCGGCCGTAGCCGTCGAGCATGACGTCGGCCACGCCTCCCTGAATCGGGGCATTGCGCCAGGCCGGACCCAGCATGGCCACCCTCGCCTTGAGGGCCCCATCGAGCAAGTGGTGCAGGGCGTCGGCTCCCATGGCCTGACCTATGTGGTCGATCCACGCGCGGCGCAGGGCCCGGTCCTCGAACACCCGGTTGAGAGCGGCTTCGGCCAGGGGCTCTGAGCCCCCGGACAAAGAGATCCGCTGAGCTGTCTCGAACGACGCCCGCGCCGTGGCCGGGCCTGGCTTCACCGAACGAACCGCGGTCAGGGCCGCCAGCAGCAGGATGCGATCGAGGTGGAAGGTGAACTGCTGGCACCGGCCGGCCGGAGTGCGTGACTCGATGGTGAGGGCCGACCCGTCGGGCCGTAGGACCACCGCGGCCCCCATGGCAACCACCCCGGCCAGGGCGGCCAAGCTGTGGGGGTCGGTTCCCACATCGCCCAGCTCGACCGCCAGCTCATCGATGGTGGGCCAACGCTTCTCGCGGTCGCGGTAGGCCCAGCGGGCATGGTTGGTGGGCCCGTAGCGCCGGTGGAGCTCGAGGGTGGCCGGCCAGTCGATGGGCCCGGGGTCGCTGGCCAGCACGTCGATCTCGGCGTCGCGCCCGCGCGCCCAGGCGGCAACCCCTGGATAGGCGGCAAGGTAGGCGTCGAGCAGGGCGCGGGCTTCGTCCTCGGTGGTGGGGACCCCGGACAGGGTGAGGGAGCGACCCAGGGCGCGGGCCCCCTGGCCGTAAGCGATACCGAAGTTGATGCTCTTGGCCTGGGCCCGCAGCGAGCGGTGACGCCCGGGGTCGGCGGTGGCCACCTCGTCCATGTCGGTTCGGAACATCCGGCTGGCCGTCGACACATGGATGTCGGCCCCCTCGCGGAAGGCCTGGCGGAGCGCACCGTCGTTGCTGACCTGGGCCAGCATGCGCAGCTCGGCCTGGCTGAGGTCGGCGTGCACGAAAACCCGGTCGGTGGTGGGAGGACGGATGTGGGGCTCGAGGCGGGGTGACAGGTTCTGGGCGTTCGGGTTGCGGCTGGCCAGGCGGCCCGTATTGGTTCCCACCACCTGGAGGTACTGGGCGTGGAAGCGGCCATCGTCGTGGAGATGCTCAGCCAGGTTCTCTCCATAGGTGGACAACACCTTGGTGATGTCGCGGTACTGGATGAGGGTCTCGGCCAAGGGCCCACCCAACTCGACCAGCACGTCGTGGCGGAGGGAATCAGTGTCGGTCAGGAGACGGGCCTCGCCGGTGCGGGCCTCGGCCCATGCCTGCACCCGGTCGGTGTCGTGCCGGTTGAACGCCTCCTTGGCCTGGACCTCGGACGCGGGATTCCATGAGGGCTCGACGGAATCGTCGAACAAGGTCCCCTGGCCGCCCCCGGTCAGCTCGGCCAATCGGGTGAGGGTGGACACCCGATCCGTATCGAGTTGGACCAGATCGGCTTCCCACCCCGGCCAGTCGACGGGAAGACCCACCCTCTCCATATGATCCAGGAAGGGACGGGCCCCCATCTCGAGCCCGACGACCTGCTGCAGGCCGCGGCGGGCCACCTCGTCGCGCAGGGCGTCTCCCACCCAAAGGGTCTCGACCGCGTCGGCCGCCGCGTAGGCGATCTGGTCGGCGGTGAGGTCGTCGTGGGCGGTGAAGGACAGCTGGGTGGTGCCCTTGCCCTCGGCCGTGATGCCCAAATAGTGCTCGGTGGCCCACGCCAGGCCGTGGTACCAGGTGAATCCTGACCGTCCTTGATGGAGTAGGGCGTCGGCCAGCTGGGCATCCCACCACGCGATGTTCGAGCTCGGGGGTCGGGCCCAACCGGAGGCAGTGAACACCGCGGAATCCAGCACCCGGGCATCGAAGTCGGCGTTCCAGGCATCAGCGGATCGGCCGTCGAGTACCGGCGCCAGCAGGGCGGGGTCGAGGTCGCGGGCATCGACGACGAAGGCTCGCTCCTCACCGTGAGGGTCGCGGGTGGCGACCGACACCACCCGCAGGGCGCCGATGCCGTTGGGCACCATGAGGGTCTCGGTGTCGATGGCGGTGCGAACCGCGCTGTCCAATGCCGCGTTCAGGTCCGGAAGCTGGCTGGCGTCCGAAACCATCGTGACCGGCACCGATGCCGGGTCGGCGTAGGCGCGGGCGGCGGCAAGGTCGGTCACGGCGCAAACCTAGGCCACACCTTGTGACATTGCCTTCGCCGCCTCACGGCGGACCGGGGTGTGTCGGTGAGTGCGCACCTCACGGGGGCTGGGTTGTTGCGCGTTCGCTGCGCCTAGCATTCAGTCTGTGGAAGACGATCACGAACTCAGTCAGGCCATTGAACTGGCTCGGGAGATGGTGGACGAAGCGGAGCGGGTGCTGGTTCTCACCGGGGCCGGGATCTCCACCGACTCGCGCATTCCCGACTTCCGCGGGCCCAACGGGGTCTGGACCCGCAATCCGGGCGCCGAGAAGAAGGCCACCCTCCAGAACTATGTGGCCGACCCCGAGGTGAGACGTCAGTCGTGGCTGAATCGGCTCGATTCGCCTATCTGGCAGGCCGAGCCCAACACCGGCCATGTGGCGCTCCTCGCGCTCGAGCAGCGCAAGAAGCTGCACACCCTCATCACCCAGAACGTCGATGGCCTCCATCAAGCTGCCGGAAGCGACCCCGAGCGCATCATCGAGGTCCACGGCACTGTCCACAAGTGGAAGTGCCTCGGCTGCGAGGCCGCCGGTCCGATTCGCGAGGCGCTCGACCGGGTGCGCTCGGGCGAAGACGACCCGCCCTGCGAGTACTGCGGCGACATGATCAAGACCGCGACCATCTCGTTCGGCCAGTCCCTGGTCCATGACGACCTGGTCAGGGCCGAGGTGGCAGCCCACGCCTGCGATCTCCTCCTCGCCGTCGGCTCGACCCTGGGCGTCTATCCGGTGGCGGCTGTCGTGCCAGCGGCCAAGCGCAACGGCGCCCGCGTCGTGATCGTCAACGGCGAACCCACCGAGATGGACGACATCGCCGACGCCCTCGTGCGGGCTTCCATCAGCGAGGTCCTCCCCAAGATCACTGGGGCCGCAGGCAGATGAGCGGCCGTCGTGCAGGGGGGCCACCACCCGAGTCGTTGCCCTCTGGACGCCAGAACCGCGCCGGCGGGATCAGAATCGGGAAAACCCGACCATCCCCATAGGTTCTATCCCTGTCCGAGACCTGGCTCCTATTCGCGAATAGGGGTCTGACCCCTTTGGAGTACCGATGGCCAGCTTCCGTGAACTACTCGCTACCGCCAAGGCCGAGATCAGGGAGATCGATACCGCCCAGGCCGACGTCGACCGTCATGGGCCGGGCGCGGTGGTGCTCGACGTTCGCGAACCCGACGAGTACGAGCAGGGTGCCATCCCTGGCTCGATCCACATTCCTCGGGGTCAGCTCGAATCGAACATCGAGAATCGGGTCCACGATCGTGCCACCCCGCTGATCGTCTTCTGTGCTGGGGGTGTGCGCTCGGCCTTTGCGGCCCAGACGCTGGCCCAGCTCGGGTACACCGACGTGGTATCGGTCGACGGCGGCTTCGGGCGGTGGAAGGACGAGGGGCGGGACTGGAAGGTCCCCCAGACCCTTACGCCCGAGCAGAAGAACCGATACCACCGCCACCTCCTGTTGCCCGAGGTCGGAGACGAAGGCCAGCAGAAGCTCCTGGACGCCAAGGTCCTCATGCTGGGGGCCGGTGGCCTGGGATCGCCCTCGGCCCTCTATCTGGCCGCCGCGGGTGTGGGCACCATCGGCATCGTCGACATGGACGTCGTCGACTCGTCCAACCTCCAGCGTCAGATCCTGCACAACACCGACCGCATCGGTGAACGCAAGGTCGATTCAGCGAAGAAGACCCTCACCCTGATCAACCCCGACGTGAACGTGGTGACCTACGACGCCCGCCTCGGTGCCGACAACATCATGGACATCTTGGACGGCTACGACGTGGTCGTCGACGGAGCCGACAACTTCCCCAGCCGCTATCTCCTCAATGACGCCTCGGTGAAGCTCGGCATCCCGGTGGTGCACGGTTCGATCTTCCGGTTCGAGGGCCAGGTCACCGTGTTCGACCCCCACAGCGGGCCCACCTACCGCGACCTCCTGCCCGAGCCGCCCCCCGCCCACTTGGCGCCCAGCTGCGCCGAGGCCGGTGTGCTCGGCGTGCTTCCCGGCATCGTGGGTTCGATCCAGGCCCTCGAGACCATCAAGCTCATCCTCGGGCTCGGTGACACCCTGTCGGGCCGGCTCCTGGCCTTCGATGCGCTCGACATGAGCTTCCGCGAGTTCAAGCTCCAGGTCGACCCCGACAACCCGGTCACCGTGGCCAACGCCGACCGTATCGAGATCGTCGAGCTCGACGGTCTCTGTGGTCCAGTGGTTGCTGAGTCGCCCGCCTGATCTGCTGGGCCGGACGGCCCGTATCGTCAACTTCGGCTGACCGATACCGTTGGGGTTCGTATGAAGGGCCTCATCCTCTCGGGGGGTGCGGGCACGCGCCTGCGCCCCATCACCCACACCAGCGCCAAACAACTGGTGCCCATCGCCAACAAGCCGATCCTCTTCTACGGCATCGAAGACATGGCCTCGGCCGGCATCAGCGAGATCGGCATCATCATCGCCCCCAACACCGGCGACGAGATCCGCGAGGCGGTGGGCGATGGGAGTCGGTTCGGGGTGGAGGTCACCTGGATCCTCCAGGACGAGCCGCTGGGTCTGGCCCACACCGTTCTGATCGCCCGCGACTTCCTGGGCGACGACGACTTCGTGATGTACCTGGGCGACAATATGCTCGAGCAGGGCCTCACCGAGTTCGTGGCCGAGTTCGACAAGGACCGGGTCGAGTCCCAGAGCCCCAAGTTGGGTGAGGCCCGCCAGCCTCCGGCGGCCCAGATCCTCCTGGCCCGGGTCGAGGACCCCCGCTCGTTCGGTGTGGCCGAGATCGGGCCCCATGGTGAGGTCGTGCAGCTCGTCGAGAAGCCCGACAACCCCCCATCCGACCTGGCCCTGGTGGGTGTCTACCTGTTCGACCGGACGATCAATGACGCGGTCGCCGCGATCGACCCGTCGCCCCGCGGCGAGCTGGAGATCACCGACGCCATCCAGTGGCTGGTCGACAACGGCCATCGGGTTCGGCACGAGGTCTTGTCGGGCTGGTGGATCGACACCGGCAAGAAGGACCCCCTGCTCGACTGCAACCGGCTCGTACTCGAGACCGTCGAACCCCGGATGGCCGGCTCGGTCGACGCCGAGAGCCGCATCGAGGGTCGCGTCATCATCGAAGAAGGCGCTGAGGTCGTACGCTCCCTGGTTCGTGGTCCCGCCGTCATCGGCGCCGGCACCCGCGTCGTCGACAGCTATGTCGGCCCCTACTCGTCGGTGGGCGACAACTGTGAGCTCGTCGAGTCGGAGATCGACCACTCGGTGGTCATGCAGGAGAGCACCATCCACGGCATTCCCCGCATCGTCGAGTCGCTCATCGGCCGCAGTGTCCACATCCGCCGCTCCGACCTGAAGCCCCGTGCCACCCGCTTGATGCTGGGTGATCACTCGAATGTTGATCTGGAGTAGTAGTACGTGCCTGACCTGACCCCCTCCGAGCTCATCGAAGACGTGCTCTTCGTCGACCCCACCATCCATGGCGACGACCGGGGGTTCTTCATCGAGACCTACCGTCGCCAGTGGTTCCCGTTGGGTCGCGAAATGATCCAGGGCAACCGCGGCGACCGGGTTGCCGGCTGCCTGGTGGGCCTGCACTACCACCTGCACCAGAGCGACTACTGGTACGTGCCCCGGGGCCGGGCCCGGGTCGTTCTCCACGACCTGCGCCAGGGATCACCCACCGATGGGGCCACCCAGTGCTTCGACCTCGGTGAGCAGGCCGACGGCACCTTCAGTCATCGCGGTGTCTACATCCCGCCGGGGGTGGCCCACGGGTTCGCCTCACTCACCGACATGACCATCACCTACCTCGTCGACGGCTACTACAACCCGGCCGACGAGTTGGGCGTGGCCTGGGATGATCCCCAGATCGGCGCCGACTGGGGTCTCGACGACCCCATCCTGTCCGAGCGCGACGGGAAGAACCCGAACCGGGCCGACATCCATCCCCAGTGGCAACCTCACCACCAGCTCCGTACCTGATCCCGCCCCCGTACCTGACCCAGGATTGACAATGCGACTCTTCGTCACCGGCGCCGCCGGCTTCATCGGTTCGAACTATGTGCGCCACGTGCTGGCCAACAGCGACGATCAGATCACGGTGTTCGACGCCCTCACCTACGCGGGCACCACCACCAACTTCACGGGTTTCGAGGATGACGCTCGGTTCTCGTTCGTGAAGGGCGATATCACCGATCGCGACGCGGTCCGCGACGCCATGGCGGGCCACGACCAGGTCGTGCACTTCGCGGCCGAGAGCCATGTCGATCGCTCGATCGTGAACCCTGACGCCTTCGTCAGCACCAATGTCGGGGGCACGAACGTGCTCTGCGACGTGGCCCGCCATCTCGAGGTCGACCGTTTCCTGCACATCTCCACCGATGAGGTCTACGGCTCGATCGAGGAAGGTTCGTTCACCGAGACCGACCCGCTCGAGCCCCGCTCGCCGTATTCGGCCAGCAAGGCCGGCTCTGATCTCATCGCCCTCAGCTACCTCGAGACCTACGGCCTGCCGGTCCTGGTCACCCGCTCGTCGAACAACTTCGGGCCCAATCAGTTCCCCGAGAAGGTCATTCCCCTGTTCGTCACCAATCTGCTCGAGGGCCGGAAGGTGCCGCTGTACGGCGACGGGCTGAACATCCGCGACTGGTGTTTCGTGGCCGACAACTGTGCCGGCGTCGACATGGTCCTACGCAACGGCGAGATCGGCGAGATCTACAACATCGGTGCCGGTAACGAGATCACCAACCTCGACCTCACCCAGCGGCTTCTTCGGTTGACCGGACATGACGAGTCGATGATCGAACCGGTCGAGGACCGCTTGGGCCACGACCGCCGCTACTCCATCGACATCACCAAGGCTCAGTCTCTCGGGTGGACGCCCGAGCGCGATCTCGACGATGCCCTCGAGGAGACCGTGGGTTGGTACACCGACAACCGGTGGTGGTGGGAACCCCTCCGCGCGGCCGGCTGATGCGGGTACTGATCACCGGTGCCGGCGGCCAGCTGGGCACCGACCTCCAACTGGCCTTCGCCTCCGACGAGGTGGTCGCCCTGTCACGGGCCGAGCTCGATCTGGCCGACCGCGACCAGGTGCTGGGGGCCATCTGCTCGGTCAGCCCCGACATCGTGGTGAACGCCGGAGCGTGGACCGCGGTAGACGACTGCGAGTCAGATCCCGATCGGGCCTTCGCGGTGAACGCCCTGGGTCCACGATGGGTGGCCGACGCCGCCCGCCGGGTCGACGCCCACGTCGTCCACATCTCGACCGACTATGTGTTCGATGGTGAGAAGGTCGACCCCTACGTCGAGTGGGACACCCCGAACCCCCGGTCGGTGTACGGCCGCTCGAAGCTGGGTGGCGAGCTCGAGCTGGCCGGCTCGGGTCACACCATCGTGCGTACCGCCTGGGTGGTGGGCGAACACGGCAACAATATGCTCAAGACGGTGTTGCGGCTCATCGAATCGCACCCCTCGCTGAGCTTCGTCGACGACCAGCGGGGCTGTCCCACCTTCACCGACGATCTGGCTCTGATGATCCGTCGCCTGGCCGCCGGACGGATGCCCGGCGTCTTCCACGTGACCAATCAGGGGGCGGTGAGCTGGTACGAGTTCGTGCGCGAGGTGCTGATCGCGGCGGGGGAGAGCCCCGACCGGGTCCAGCCTATTGCGACCCATGAGTTGGATCCGCCCCGGCCTGCGCCACGACCCGCCAACTCGGTGCTGGACAACGCCGCGCTGAGGCTCAGTGGTGTTGAGCTGCTACCCGACTTTCGTGAACGGTTGGGCGAAGTGGTGGAGCGGCTCCGGGGGTGAACCCGGAGATGCCGCGTTGGGGTGCGCCTCGGCCGGTAGCGTGTATGCCATGTCTATCGAAGCCGAGGGTGTCGACGTCAGCGTCATTCTCCCTGTGTTCAACGAGTCGGGTCATCTTCACGATGAGCTCAAACGAATCCGGGCCGCCCTCGATGAGTCTCCATACACCTATGAGTTGATCGTCGTCGACGACGGGTCGACGGACGGCTCGGGGGAGATGCTCGAGAAGATCGAGGACATCCGCCTCATCCGCTTCGCCCAGAATCGGGGGTCGGGTTCGGCCCGCAAGGCGGGTACCAAGGCCGCCTACGGCGAGGTCGTGGTGTGGACCGACGTCGACATGAGCTATCCCAACGACGAGATCCCCTGGCTCGTTGCCCAGTTGGCCGGTTATGACCAGGTGGTCGGTGCCCGCACGTCCGAGCAGGGAACCAAGAAGGTCCTCCGGGTTCCGGCCAAGTGGATGATCCGGCGCCTGGCCCAATATCTGACCCGAACCAAGATCCCCGACCTCAACTCGGGATTCCGGGCCTTCCGGCGCTCGGTGGCGCTCCAGTACCTCAAGTTCCTGCCTACCGGCTTCAGCTGCGTCACCACCATCACCATGACGTTCCTGGCCAATGGCTATTCGGTGAAGTACGTCGACATCCCCTATGACAAGAGGGCCGGTTCGTCGAAGTTCCACTGGTGGGCCGACACCCGTCGTTACGCCACCCAGGTCGTGCGGATGGTGCTCACCTACAGCCCCCTCAAGGTCTTCCTGCCCGTTGGGTTCGTACTCTTCGCCATCGGGGCAGCCAAGATGGGCTTCGACATCTTCGACAAGGACTTCCGGATCGGTACCAACACCATCGTGCTCCTGATGGCGGCATTCCAGATCATCGTGATCGGGCTACTGGCTGACCTCGTCGGCCGTCTCAACAAGCCGGTCGACGAGGTGCCGCCGGCTTCTCTGTGACCTCAGAGCGGTCGGCCGAGGTCATTTACGTCACGCGGAAGTTCCCGCCTAGCGTCGGGGGAATGGAACGGTTGGCGGCTGACATTGCTGCCCAGTTCGATGCCCGGTTCCCGATCAGGCTTCGAGCTCTTGGACGTGGACAGCTCCATCTCTTCTGGTGGCTTCCGGTCAGCGTCGTCTGGTTGGTGCTTGCCATCGCAAGATCAGAACGACCGGCTGTCGTGTTCGGGGATCCAATCGTAGCTACGTGCCTTGGCCCCTTTGCGCGGGGCGCCGGTACGACAATGGTCGTGGTGCATGGACTCGATCTCACCTATGGGCTGCCTGGATACCGGGCCGTGGTTCGCCAGGCCCTCAAGCGGATCGACCGAGTCGTGGCCATTTCGAGGGCCACAGCCGATGTGGCTATCGAGATGGGAATCGAGGAGAGCTGCGTCGAGATCGTGAACCCGGGTGTTGAGATACCCCCCGACCCAGCCTCGGCCGAACAAGTGCGGGAGCGGTTCGGCTTCGGAGACGACATGGTCGTGCTGACGACCGTAGGTCGTCTCGTTCCACGGAAGGGTGTGAGTTGGTTTGTGGAGCACGTGTTGCCTGCCCTTCCCGATCGAGCCAGGTATGTTGTCGCCGGGCCCGGGGACCCGGACACCCTCCGGCAACTTGACGAAGCTATCGACCTAGCTGGAGTCCGCGACCGCGTAACGGTGGCAGGTCGAGTGGATGCGAGGACCCGTGAGCTATTGCTCGGAGGAGCCGACATCTTCGTCATGCCCAACCTGCGTCTACCGGGAGACATGGAGGGCTTCGGCCTGGTCGCTGCCGAGGCCACGGTCCGAGGAACGCTCGTGATAGCGAGCCGTCTCGAGGGGATCGTTGACGCCTTGGTCGATGGAGCGGGTGGTGTGCTGTGTGAGCCCGGCGACGAGGCGACATGGGTCGAGACCGTGGGCACCTACGTCTCTGATTCTGAGCTTCGTTCCACAAGAGCGGAGGAGTTCCGAGAAGTCGCCCTCACCCGGTTCTCTCTGGAACGCCTCGGCGACGAGCTCGAAGCACTTGTCGCCGGGCCTGACGTTGACTGTGCTTGAGCGGGCCAGGCCGTGGCTGCGACGAGGCTTGATTCTGGCGGCTGGAGGGTCCCTTGTCTATGCGCTGGTCGCCACATGGGATGACATCCGCAGCCACGGGCTGCCCCAGCCCGGAATCGTGGTGGCCGCGTTCCTCCTACTCGCTGGCGCGATTGGAACCGCAAGCTGGTCGTGGTCGCGGCTGTTTCGCGACCCCCGTGCACGGCACCAGGCCCTCGTCGGGTACATCGTGTCCCAGACCTCGAAGTACCTGCCCGCCGGGGGTGCGATTCAGCTCGGAACCCAGGTCTCGATGAGTACCTCAAGCACCATGAGGCGCGGTGAAGTGGCGGGTCTGACTTTGGTTCACCTCTGGCTGACAGTTCTGATGGGTGGGGCCGTTGGGGCGCTACTACTGGTTCCGGCAAGCGGGTTCGAACCCCTCACGGTGGCCTTCGGCCTCGGCGTAGTGCTGGTCGCCGGTTTTGGGTCGCGAAACGCCACCGTGAGTGCCGCAGTGAGTCTGCTCCAGATGCTCAGCAATCGCGTTCCCAGCCCCTCCTCCCTCCCCGGTGACGCGATGATCCGAACGTCCGCCATCTGGATCGGAGCCAATTTCTTGTTGCAGGGATCAGCGTTGGCCATCCTCGTCCGGGAATTCGATCCGTCGGGCTCGCCTGCCCAGACGATTGGGGCATTTGCGTGGGCTTGGGTGGCCGGGTTTCTGGTGCTCCCCATCCCCTCGGGACTGGGTGTCCGGGAGGCGGTTCTGGTGGCTCTCGCTCCGTCGGTGACGTCGGGTGCACTGATTGCCGCTTCACTGGTTCAGCGAGGTCTGACGATTGTCGCCGAGCTGTGCCTCGCACTAGCTCTGGCCTGGTGGCGGCGGCAGAACCGGTCGGAGACCGAGGAGAACGTATGAGCAACTCCGGAGAACAGCGACAGGCTCATATCGTCACCGATCTCGAGAGTCGAGCCGTGAAGGCCGAGAAGATCATCAGGCTGCTCGACACTCGAGTGTCGCTGCAAGGAAGTCACGTTCTGGAAGTAGGGTGCGGTACGGGCGTGCTCTCCTCCCGCCTCGGGGCTGAGGTCGGCTCGGAGGGCTCAGCATGCGCGGTAGACAAGGTCGATGAGCGGCAGGTCACCGACGGCTACCGGTTCAGCCAGGTGGCGGGGACGACGCTCCCCTACGGAGACGCGGCCTTCGATATCGTCATCTCCAATCATGTCATCGAGCACGTTGGTGAGGCCCAGGATCAGCTCCGCCACCTCACTGAGCTCGAACGCGTTCTGGCTCCTGCCGGACTCGTGTATCTCGCTGGTCCGCACCGATGGCAGCTCGTCGAGCCGCATTACCGTCTACCCTTCCTCGGTTGGTTTCCCCAGCGCGTAGCTGACACTTACTTGCGGCTCACGGGCAGGGGAAGTTGGTATGACGTCTGCCCCCCGAGCCGGCGATCGACTCGTAGCATGGCCGCTGAAGTTGGCCTCGACATCGAGGAGGTCACTGGTGAAGTTGCTTGGCTCATGGTTGGTCTCGAGGGTGGTCGCGGCATCCGGCGAGTTGCCTTCTGGGTTGCCGCTCGAATGATCCGCTTGCTCCCAGGCCTGTCATCGACACAGGTCCTTCTACTGAGGTCACGGCCAGGCTGAAGGCCTCCGCTCAAGCGTCGACTTCAGAGCCGAACTGACCAGAGGCGAAGTTCGATGGACGAGAAATGGATCTCTTCCGGGGGTCGTTCAACTGTCCGCTCGAGGACTTGGGCAGGATCCGAGATTGATAGTCGCAGGTCCGCGACGCTGGACAAGTCGACTGCCGGGCCACTGAGCACCAAGAGTTCGCGATCCTCGTCCGCCCAGGCTGCGGCCAATCCCGCAAGACTCGCGGCCGAGTCAGCCGAAGTGAAGGCGGATGGCACTCCGCACACCAGTTGCACCGTCTGAACGAGCTGAGGTCCGAGTTCGTCGTCCAGGATCAGGACTGGCTGGCCCTCGCTGGTCTGGTGGCAAATCGTCTTGATTGCCGAGATCGTCATCCGATCGGTATGTACGGCTCGAAGTGGGATCCACGAGAGGACAGGGACAAGGAGAGTGGAAAAGGCCAGGAGGACCTTTGGAGGCCACTGGCCAGTAGGTCGCGGGATGCCATCAAGGATGCGGTCGAGTGCTATGGCCAGCAGCAGCGCCACAAAGGGGAGACCTTGAGGCACGAACCGTCTCGTTGCCCAGAGCTGATCAGGACTGATCGAAGGGCGGTAGAGGTACAGCAGTGTGAGCCCACCCAGGAGAAAGAGCGGGACGAGTAAGGCGCTAAGCCGATCCCGAAGGACCTGGAGGCTGCTGAGCCCTGCCCCGAGAGCTGCCAATAGGAGCACAACCGGGCCTAGGTACCACGACAACCACGTGAGGGTGCTCTCTGCGTAGGTTCGGGTTGGCTCGGATTCGAGCCCTTCTCGCGCCTGCAAACCTCGGATCAGATTGTTGTCAAAGGAGCCGATGGCCGAGTAGAGCGACGGACGAGCGAGCCAAGTGAAGAGGACGAATCCAACCGCGATGGTTCCCACCAGATGGGTCCAACGTTCGTGGACTACTCGGACTCGGTCCCTGAAGGGAATCCGGGGCCAAACGGCGACCACAAGAGGAGCGACGAGCACGACGGCCCCCAGCAAGATGAGCGCCATGTGAGTCTGGGGCCAGAGGTCATCCAGGTAGCGCCCACCTCGGAGTCGTAGGTCGGTCATGCCGATTGCACCGGCGACTAGTGCTCCTCCGGCGGCTGCAGAGATGTGCGAGTACGGTAGTTCGGGGCGGCGAATGGCCAAGACCGCGAGCATCGCGAGCAGGCTCGGCAAAAGGACTACGCCGTCGATTCGTGCAATCAACAAGGATCCTGCCAAGAGGCCGCCAAGGACCCAGCCAGCGATGTCTGACTTCAGGCCAGCGGCCATCCGACTGAGCTGCACGACCGCGCTGAGAACGATGACGAGACTTGCAGGCTCGCTGAACGCGTCCCGGGCCACATAGGCGAATGGCAGGCTGAACGCGACGACACCAGTGCCGATCAGCGAGGCCCAAGGCGAGGCCCATCTCCGCAACATGCCGAAGAGCAGGAGACCAGCGAGCCCTGAGATGAGGCTGTTGAGCGAGACCAGCAGCCGCAGGTCGCCCAGCCAGTAGGCGATGGCCAGCAACACAGCGGTGAGGTGGGAGAACTGAGCTTCAAGGTCCTGACCGGAGCGTCGATCATAGAAGCCGGCACCCTTGGTGGAGAGACCTTCTGCGGCGGTGAAGGGTGACTCGTCAACCTCGAAGAGAAGGTCGCCCTGTTCGGCGAGACCGACGGCCGACACGGAGTACACACCAGGGTCACGATTGACGCCAAAATGTTCACCCGCATGCTTGAGGTTCCAGGCGCTGAGCCCTGCAAGCATCAGGAGAAGTAGGAGAAGGGATCCTCGTGGCGTAGCAGGGATCCAACCTGATCGGTAGCGCGTCGAGCTCCCTGCCACAGTCATGGCGAGGACGGCCGGACCTACTACCAGAGGCTCGAACCATCCAACGATCGCCAGGGGCACGCCAACGAGGCAGGCAGCAAGCAGCAACATGACGCAGAACCCCACCACATGGTCGACTGCCGTGTGCAGCGGGTTGACCTCGTTCACAATCCCAGCGTTCTCCTGGTGATCCGGCCGGTCAGTCGACATCCGCTGTCGCCTCGTGAATGTAGATACGCATGACCTGGTCAGGGGACTTGACCACCCGCTCATCGATATCCATCGACTGGGGCCGCCTGCCTGTCGTGGTCTCGAGCGAGTACGGGATGTAGTTGATCTGTTCGATGGGTAGCAGCCCGGAGTCGTCGCCCAGAGGCCGCGGATTGGCGCTCACGATGAATAGGCGCCGGCCGCGAGCGTCCCAGTCCTTGGCCAGTTGGCCAACGAGGCTGACTTCTTCACGTCCGACGAGGCGGGTGGTGGCCACATCTACCCCGCAGAAAGTCTGGAGCGTTTGGGGCAGGAGCAGATGGAACAGCTGACCTTCTGCGATGAGCACAGCTGATCCCGAGGGAAGGGCGGTGCACATCTCCTCCACAACAGCGTGAGCGCCGATTTGGGATCGTTGGTCACGAACTTGGAAACTCGTGGCAAGGCTGGGGAGCAGGATCGCCGCAATGAGCATGCTTGTGGCCGGTGGTCCGTACCAACGATGCCACAGCTGCCGGTGACTCGCCGCCGCCAGGCTGACGGCGTAGGCGACGAAGCCGGGTAGGACCACGGGAATGAACCGTCTGGCTCCCCACAGCTGGTCGTGGCGGATGCTCGGCTGCCAGAGATACAGGGCGGCGACTGAAACGACTATGAATGCGGTCAGGACGGTCTCGAGTTTCCGTGGACCGATTCTCAACGACCGGCATTCGCCTGCCCAGCCAAGAGCGCCGGCCACCAACAGAAACGGGCCGGTCCACCAGCTGATCCACAGCGCAGCGAGTGCTCCATGCACTGCCGATGGTGCCTCTGGAGCGATGGGGCGGGCCATGACGACTCGGCCGGTGAGGGCCCACAGCACCAGAAGCGGGGCCGCAACAGCCCCAACTTGTAGCGGCGCCTGGAGAACGCGGTTCCATCGAACAGAAACGAGCCAGCCACGGCGACTTGCTGCTCGACAACCGATGGCTACACAAACAGCCACGCCGATGGCCCAGAGAAGTCGACTTGTCTGGGGCCAGAGTGATTCGAGGTACCAGGGCGAGCGCAGCCTGAGCACTAGGACTCCCAGTCCCGCTCCCACGAGACCGGATGAGGCCGCGATGAGGCTCCGTCCAGCGACGACTCCCGGCTCGATCGACAAAATGACGACGGTGAGGACAAGAGGAATCATGAGCGCCAGGCCATCGATCCGGGCCAAGGTGGTGAACCCGATGGTCAAGCCCCCGAGAGCGAAGAGCCGCAGATCGGCGCGGCGTTCGGCGTCACCTACCAGAAGCAGACCGACCAACAGCATCAACAACATAGGGATCTCGCTGAGGGTTTCTCGAGAGCCGTAGACGAAGATCGCGTTGGTTCCCAACACGAGGGTTGCGAGGAAGGCCCAAGCCATGCCCAACCGGCGGCCCACAAGTAGAGCAAACACCATCAATGCCACACCCGCGAGAACAGCAGTTGACCCGAATAGGAAGTGTGGGCCGGCCACCCACCACCCGAGCGCCGCGAACACCGCCGTCAGGGGAGCGAACTGTGGATAGAGCCCGGGTCCACCAATGTTGGCCGGTTGGTAGCCGGCACCTGTGTCGCGTAGACCGGCCTCTCGGAAGGGGCCTGAGTTGTGTTCGAGAACCAGTCCACCGTCGTCCGCCAGCCATCGTCCTGTCGTCTCATAGACACCTGGGTCGCGGTTGACGAAGACTCCGTTGGACGAGAGAAGAACATTCCCAACGACGAGAGCAGCGACGAGAACGACGGTCAAAGTGGCCCAGAGGTTCGCTTTTCTGGTACGCGGCGCCCGTAGTGTTGGATCTCCGCCCACGATGGGATGTACGAGGACGACGCCGGCAACGGTTGCCATAAGAAACCAAACTGGCGTAAGCCTGCCCGCAACGGCCAGTACCGTTCCGGCCAAACCACTAAGCACCACCAGCACCGCGACACGGCGAACGAAGCTGTCGAACCAGAGAGGAACGAGGTCACCCTGTCCGAGGTCTTGTCGGGCATCGGCTCCCCGGATCGACATCGCACCAATCTTAGGAGATGGGCCGTGGCCCATGGCCGATGGGTCCCTCCCTCGCCGTTCATTCAACCGGGCGAGACCCGCTCGAGTTCCCCCTCCTGGCGTGGCAACCTGGGCTGGAGAGGTCCCGGGATTGGTCGCATCTGCGGCCCGCCTCGTCTCATGGGGGCGAGTTCAAGCGCCGCGGCATCCGATGGAGCCAATATGCTGCGCTTGTGATTGTGAGCCGACAGACGTGACCACGGCGACTCGTGGTTCCTCTGCCGCCTCCGGACGAGACCCTGTCGGCCGCCGGTTCAGGACACTCTGGAGCTATCGCGAGCTTCTGATCGGCATGGTTCGCAAGGAGCTTCGGGTCAGGTACAAGGGCACGGCGCTGGGGTTCCTCTGGTCGATGCTCAACCCCCTGCTCTATCTCGGCGTGTTCTATGTGGTCTTCCAACTGATCCTCGAGGCCGGCATCCCCCAATTCCCGGTGTTCCTGCTCTCAGGGCTCCTCGTCTGGAATCTGATCAGCAACGGCCTGGCATCGGCGACAGGGGCCATCACGGGCAACAGCTCGCTGGTCAACAAGGTCTGGTTTCCCCGCGAGATCCTGCCCCTCGCTTCGGTCGGAGCCACCCTGGTGCACTTCTTCCTCCAGGGCATGGTGCTCGTGGGTGTGCTCGTGGTCATCCGCTACGACATTGCCTGGGACTACATCTGGTTGGTCATCCCCGCGTTCATCGTGACCGTTGTCCTGACGGCGGCGCTGTCCATCCTGCTGTCGGCTGCCAACGTCTACCTGCGCGACACCCAGCATCTCCTCGAGTTGGTGTTGTTGGCCTGGTTCTGGCTGACGCCCATCGTGTATCAACCACGATTCCAGTCCGATCAGGTGGCGGAGTCGGCCCGCCTGCCCGACTGGAGCTATCTGCTCAATCCGGCCACCCCCCTCGTGCTCACGTTCCAGCGGGCGATCTATGGCCGGGTCGAGGTCGAGGCCGTGGGGGTCATCGACGCCACCCGGCCCGGAGCGGTGGTCATGAACGGAATCCTTCCGGCCGGCGTCGACCAGCTCTGGTACCTCCGGAACCTCGCGATTCTGGGCGCCGTGGCGCTTGGCCTGCTCTGGGTGGCCTTCGTGGTGTTCGGTCGCCTCGAAGGCGACTTCGCCGAGGAGCTCTGACATGGGCTCGGCCGTCACCATCGACGGGGTCTCCAAGCGGTTCAAGCTCCACCACGAGAGGGTGCAGTCGCTGAAGGAGAAGCTCATTCGCAGCGGCCGCAACCAGAGCGAGGACTTCTGGGCCCTCCGGGACATCGATCTCGAGATCGCCACGGGGGAGACGGTCGGATTGCTCGGTCACAATGGCTCGGGAAAGTCGACCCTGCTCAAGATCGCCGGTGGAATCCTCCGCCCCACCACCGGCTCGGTCACCATGAACGGGCGGGTCGCATCACTTCTCGAGCTGGGCGCAGGGTTCCACCCCGATCTCAGCGGGCGCGAGAACGTGTACCTGAACGCCAGCATCCTCGGCATCTCCAAGCGCGACATCGACTTGCGATTCGACGACATCGTGTCGTTCGCGGAGCTCGAGCAGTTCATCGATACCCCGGTCAAGACCTACAGCTCCGGCATGTATGTCCGGCTCGGTTTCGCAGTGGCCGTCAACGTCGAGCCTGACATCCTTCTGGTCGACGAGGTCCTGGCTGTCGGTGATGAGACCTTCCAGCGCAAGTGTCTCGACCGGGTCCGCCAGTTCCAGACCGACGGCCGGACCATCGTCATCGTCAGCCACTCCGCCGAGCAGATCCGCCAGGTCTGCACCCGGGCCGTCGTGCTCGATCACGGCCTCATCGTGAGCGACGCCGAGCCGGGCGAGAGCATCCGGGTCTATCGGGAGCACCTCTTCGCCGGTCAACTCGAACGGGCCGAGTCGGAACTTGCTGATGCTGCCCCCGAACCCGAGGCTCCAGTCGACGATGCCCCCACTCCTGTTGTCGATGTCCAGGCGTCCGAGGTCAGTCACGGCGAGGCCCAGGAGGCCAAGTCGAACAAACGGGTCCGGATCACCGGGGTGCGTTTCGAGTACGAGGGCGCTGACACCCGTCGCTACCTCCTGCCCTCGGACCCTCTCCGGGTGGTCGTCGAGTTCGAGGCCGACCAGGCCACCGCCGACGTCGTGTTCGGCATCGGAATCCACGACCGCGACGGCAACGCCCTGTTCGGGGCCAACACCGATACCGAGCAGGTCACCATCGATCTGGACGAGGGGTCGGGGGAGTTCGTGTTCGACTTTGCCTCGGTACCCCTCCTGGACGGTACCTATCCGATCACCGTCGGTATCCACTCCCACGACGAGGGCACCGTCTATGACTGGTCAGAACAGAGGCACTGGTTCGAGGTCATGAACCCCGGGCGCTCGGTCGGGAAGGTGCACCTTCCCGTGACCATGAGAGTCGATCCGAGCTGACCGACGGGAAGAGACGGGCACCGATGAACGAGACCGACGGAGCGATCGACCAGCAACAGTTGATGGCCGACATCTACGAGGAGGTCGACCGCCGGCGCCGGTCCGGTGAGCTTCCCGCCGACCTCGAGTCCGAGCTCGATGCCGCTTTCGCGCGTTTGGCTCCGCCCAGCGCGGTGGCGGGCGATCTGGGCTCGATGATCGAGAGGGCCCGGGCCGCATCGTTCATCGGGGTCGACGTCCCCACCGAGAGTGCCCGTCCGGGGGTGGGCCAGGTGAAGCGGGCCCTCCGTCCGGCCATGAGCTGGTATCTGCGGTTCGTGGCCGGCGAGATCAGCGCCTTCAACGACATCGTGGTCCGGTCGCTCGACGAGATCGACGACCGACTCGGTGGTCTCGAGGACGCGATTCCCGACCCCGCTCGCCAACGGGTCGAGGTGCCGCCGCCCCCCGATGAGGCCTTCGCCCGAGCGTGGGAGCTGGTGACCCCATCCGATCACCCGGTCGTGGTTGTCGGGGCTCGTCCCGACATCCCCGTCGACCGGTTGGCCGGAGGCCACGTGATCGAGCCCCATCATCGAAATCTGGTGGAGAGCCTGAGGGCCGGCATCGACGTACGGCCCGGTGAACCGCTCGAGCATCTGAGAGCGCTGCCCGCCGGGAGTGTCGGCGCGGTAGTCATCGGTGGCTGGTTCGATCGCGTCGACCGAGCCACCCGTCACCACAGCATCGCCGCCGCCCGCACCGCCCTGGCCCAGGAAGGTCAGATGGTAATCGTCGGGTCGACCCCCGCTGCTTGGGCCCAGGCGGTGGGCGTCGTGGGTGCCGACCTGCTCGACGCCCCGTTCCATGGCGAGACCTGGGAGGTTCTCCTCCGATCCTCCGGCTTCTCGTCGGCTTCCATCGACGGTGATACCGCCCGGACCTGGCAGGTCATCTCCGCCCGGCTGCCGTGAGCAAGGGCCTTCACCAGTTCGTACCGGTGCTGTCGTCGCGCGACGCCATCGGGCAGCATCTCATCCGCATCCGCGACCGGCTCCGAGCCCGAGGGGTTCGGTCCGAGGTCTGGGCCGGTGAGGTGAACCCTGACATGGTGGCTGAGGGGAGGCCGATCTCGGAGTTCCCAACGGCCGACACCGGCGACGTTCTCCTCTACCACTGCTCGACCGGGTCGACGGTGGCCGAGTGGGTCGGGGCTCGCCCCGAGACCCTGGTCCTCGACTATCACAACATCACGCCCTATGAGATGTACGCGCCGTGGGAGCCACCGATCGCCATCGAGCTGATGGAGGGCCGCAACCAATTGGCCCGCCTCGCCTCGCGAACCACCCTGGGCCTGGCCGATTCGGCGTTCAATGAGTTGGAGTTGGTGGGGTTGGGGTATGGGGTGACGGGGGTGGCTCCGGTGTTGGTTGATGTGGCGGGGTTGGGTGGGGTGGTTGATGAGGGGGCGGTTGAGCGGTTCGAGGGTTGGGCTGGTGGGGGGTCGGTGTGGTTGTTCGTGGGGAGGGTGTCTCCGAACAAGGCGCAGCATGATGTGATCAAGGCGTTTGCGGTGTATCGGCGGGTGTTTGATCCGGGGGCGCGGTTGGTGTTGGTGGGGGGTATGTCGTCTCATCGGTATTGGGCGGCGTTGGTGGGGTTGGTGGGGTCGCTCGGTCTTGATGATGCGGTGTGGTTGGTGGGGTCGGTGTCTGATGGGGAGTTGGGGGCGTGGTATCGGGTGGCGGATGTGTTTGTTTGTTTGTCGGATCATGAGGGGTTCTGTGTGCCGTTGATCGAGGCGATGGCCCATGGGTTGCCGGTGGTGGCGTTTGGGTCTTCCGCGGTGCCTGAGACGTTGGGTGGGGCGGGTTTGGTGTTGGGGGAGAAGTCGTCGGTGGTGGTGGCGGCGGGGGTTGATCGGGTGTTGTCTGATGAGGGGTTGCGGTCGGCGTTGGTGGGGGCTGGTCGTGAGCGGTTGGGGGCGTTTGATCTCGAGGTGAGTGGGGCGGCGTTTCTGGATGCTCTGGCCCCGGTCCTGGAGC
>JAAEMS010000148.1 GCA_024225275.1 Actinomycetes bacterium | reverse complement strand
GACCGACCGAGGTCACCACCGATCTGGCTGCACCCTTGCTGAGCGTTGTCGATGAACCGATTCCAGAAGCGGCCCACGACACCGAGCAGTACGCGAACAACAGGATCGAGTGGGACCACGGCCACCTCAAGGCGAGACTGAGACCGATGCGCGGTCTGCTGACCGACCGGACCGCCTCGATCGTGATCCGAGGCCACGCGTTCATCCAGAACCTTCGACGCGGTCACTACGAACTCGGCGCCGAAGCCGACCGCAAGCATCTACGCCTCGCGGCCGCTTCGAAGAGCTCGGCGAGGTGATCTGACCGAACCCCGACACCCAACCGGCAGTCCGCGCCCGCCGATCAAACAACGCAACAGTGCCGAGTTCTCTGCTTGAAGTTCTGGGGGAGCTTGTCCCACCGGTTGGTGGCACAGTACGTAGGGAAGGAGTCGAGACATTGGCCTGGGTCTTCCAACACCCAGAAGGCGTAGCTGGGAACCAGCCGATGCGACGGACTCATCTACCCATACCAAAACGCCGCCTGACCAGCCACGACACAATACTCGGCCCCCACAAGGCAGAGTCCAGCTTTCGAAACCGGTGTCTCAGAGATCTTTCGAGCCCGTGGCGACATTCCGGCGCGACAGGAGGAGAGCAGTGAGAGTCGACACTCCGAGCCCGACTGTTGCTGCAAGGGTCGAGGTCCACACTGCGACTTCAGTAGCAGCCTCATTGCTACCGAGCACCGCTAGTCCCGCGATTGCAACGAAAGTTGCTACGACGAGAATGAGCAAGGCTTCCGTCATTAGTAGAAGAAAGACACCGGCTCGGGTGACTTGCAGCGTTCGGTACAAGATCAACTCACGGCGCCGAAGCCACCACCAAGCACTCCAAATTAGAGCGATTGCACCACTACCGACGAGACCAGAGTTGCGAGTCGCTCGAGCCTCGTAGCGCGCCGCAGGGTGGTCAGATTCATCGATCCGTACGAACGGCCTGACCTGAGCCATCTCGCTGAACATCGCCTGGATGATCTGCTGGCCATCGGGATAGGCGACTGGATCGAGTTCAACCCAACAGACTGCGAAACGGGTCTCTATTCCCGGTCGCACAAGCCCGACCGCCCGATCGTAGCCGAGCGGTCGCTGTACCGGTTCGAGTTGTCCGACGACAGGGCCGCTCGCAAGCTGACTACCGAGATAGCCGCGCCCCGGATCGACACCTAGCTCACGTGCAGCGGTCGGCCCCAAGATCCAGCCCGGCATGTCACCGGATTGGATAGCAAACGAACGAACGAACCCTGGGGATATCGACACTGCCGAGTAGTCAACGCCTGGAGATCGATCGAACTGCAGCAGTGGGGTCTCCCCGGCCGCGAGGCCAACAGCGCCTGCGGACCGCACAGATCGCCAGTTCTGCACCCGGTCACACTCGCTGCCTTTGATGCCCGCGTCCCCGGCTTCCACGCTGAAGAGCATCCCTCCGGATTCGACCCACCGGTCAAAGTCATCCCGAAGCGTTTGGATACTGCCTCGTTCGAAGTCTCCCGCACCGAATAGCACCAGCGACACCACCAAGAGGAGGGGCACGTGAAGAGCGCGGAAATTGCGAGCTTGCTCAGCGAGGAGATGACTCAGATTCCACATACGTGGCGACTCCGTTGGTGATCGACACGACCCCGTCGGCAAGCTCGGAGACAGCAGGATCGTGGGTTGCAACCACTACAAGGGCTCCGGCATCCGCCAACTGACGCAGTGCTGCAGCGACGAGCCGCGTATTCTCGAAATCGAGCTGACCGGTCGGTTCGTCGGCAAGCAGAACCTGACTCTGGGCCACCTCGGCTCGCGCCAACACCAGCCGCTGTGTCTCGCCGCCTGATAGTTCACGGGCCTTGGCCCGCTCACGATGACCCAGGCCGTAGCGAGCCAGCGCAGCCTTTGCCTCTTCCATGCAGCTTCTCCATTCGGAGCGACGACAAACCATGCCAAGAGCAACGTTCTCGACCGCCGTACGATGGCCAAGCACGTTCGGTGTCTGAAAGAGCCAGCTGAAGCTCTTTGCCTCATGACCGAAGCTGTAGCTCCCGGCAGTCGGGCCGATAGCCCCGCCCAGAATTCCGAGCAAGGTCGACTTCCCTGATCCGGACGCGCCGACAAGGGCGAGTAGTCCGCTAGTGCCAAAGGTGAAAGAGACATCCCTGAGTACCTCCTGGCCCTTCTCGTATCCGTGAGCGATGCCATCAACGATCAGCACTTGTTGAACCCCAACTGAAGCGGATTCAAGAGGACCGCCATTCCTTCCGCAAGCTGCTCCGATACGAACGTACTGCCTGCCAGAGTGGAATCCAAGGGAGTAATCATCTCGGCAACGAAACCACCCGGGCCATCCTCAACGAAGACACAAGCCCCATCGACACCTTCAACAATAGCGACAGTCGGTACGCCGATCACTTCACGAGTGGATGGCGAGGTCACGAAACCCTCAATCCGTATCGTTGATGTTTCCAACCCAGCAGAGGCCTCCACCGATGCGGCTCGCACTATCCGCGAAGTATCCTCGGTTGACACCTCGTTGCCGTCGATCGCTACAGTCAAGGACTGGTCAGATGCCAACTCAAAAATGAGCGGGTCGAATCCGGCAACCCTGCGAGCCGCGGACTCGGACACGTCCAGAGAGCCCTGTTCGATGGCCGCCTCGTATTCGACGATGGGTTGCCCTTGGCCTGGCGGCCATCCGCCCGCAGCGACATTCACTGTAGCCACGATCCCATCGACCTGATCAGCAGGAAGCCACACCACGAACGATGGATCAAAGTCTCGAACTCGACCCCGGCCGATTGCATCGTTGAAATCACGAATCGCAGCCGAGGTCGCCGATCCAACAGTGCCATTGCATTCGCCCGAATAGAACCCCTCATCCCTCAAAGCGCATTGAAGGCTTTCCACGTCGTCGCCCATCGACCCCAACGTAATGGGTCGGAAGAACGGATGGTCTGTAATGAGCGCCACAACGTCGATCTGACCCACGGTCAGTACTGTCATCCCCGAGGCGAGGACGTCGCCCTCCTGCAAAACGACTCTCGTGACCCGGCCTGAGAGTCCAGGGTCAAGAAGACTGGGACGCTGATCAAGTCGAACCTCGAGCGTGGCCGGTGCCCGGAGTCTCTCTGTCGAGTATTGAACTGCCCCAACTACGGGCGACGGCACTGCCCCAAGATCATCAGGTTCTGGTCTCACCCCCACAAGGACGTAGACTGTGGCAACTACAGCTACGCAGAATACTGCTGACGCGGCCAGTGGACGGTTCAATCTGATTCAAATCGTCCGGGAAACAGCAGCTCGTGTGATTGAAAGCAATCTAGCGCTCTACCAAAGCGTTCGTTGTCCGCTACTCCCGTGTCACCGAGTTGATATCCCAGTTGAGTAACGACTTCTGCGAGCGCTGCCACCTCATCAGCGTTGTTCGGATCATACCTCAAAGGCTGGAGGCCGACTGCCTCGATGCAACCAT
>JAAEMS010000147.1 GCA_024225275.1 Actinomycetes bacterium | reverse complement strand
TTGGCGAACAGTGCCACTCCGTCCTGGCCAGTGATGCACAAGGGAGTCGAGCCAGCCGATCCTTCCAAGCCAACCGGCGTGACCTCGGCCACATCGACTCCGAGTTGCTGGGACATGGCCCTTCGGATGGCCTCCCCCCGCGATCCGGTGACGTCGAGATGGGCAGTGTTGCCACCCTGGTAGGTGATGGGGAACACCGCTTCGGGGGCAAAGGTCCGGTAGGCCAGGAGACAGGTCGCGACTCCAACTGTCGCTCCCGCGATGATATCGGTGGGGTGATCGACACCCGTGTAGAGCTGGGCAAGACCGAAGACGCCGATCACGACGGTTGCCCCCAAGAACCAGGTGCGCCGCCTTGACCCGCCGGGAAGCAGGGTCAGTCCGGCTGCTACCAGCGATCCCGTGAGCAATGCGATGGGTCTCGAAGGCTGGGCGAAACCCTCCCAGTCTCCGATCTGGGTCATTCCCAGAGGCCGGGGCCGGTCGATCTGTCTGGTCACCATCGTTACGACAAAGGCGATGACCGACAGCGACGTGATCAGAAGCATGGCGTGGCGAATCCTCCTCGCGGCCAATGCTCCGAGCAGAGTCGTCCACCCCACGACGGGGGTGGCCCAGTGAGTACCGATCTTGTTGATGGTCCTCATCGTCGGAGTGAGCCAGTCGGTGCGATTGTCGACTATCGGTGCCATCAACTCGAGATCGCGCTCGGTGATCCACACCGCGGGCCCGTCCGAGAAGAACACCCAGGCCCAGATCGCCGCCCAACCGAAGAAACCGGCGAGCCAGGCAATAGCCGGCTTGTTCAGACTGTGGGGCAGGGGGGGCGGTTCGCCAGAGGGGCGGCGGCGCCGATGAGCGGGTCGGGTTGGTCCCGACAGAACCACATCACCCATGCCAGGCCCTTCCGCCACCGTGCCAAGTTGGCCAGGTGCAACGACTTTGGAAGGTTGTGGTGCTCGGCGTGATCGCCTCGATCACTGCTTGTTCGGGCAACGCCGGCGATTCCTCGGGCCCAGCGCCGGCCGACGGGATAAGGATCACCAGCGTCGACCTCGTCCCCGAGTACCTGGGTACTGCTCTCCGGTTCTTCGGTGCTTCGACCACATCCTCGGACAGTACGGCGTCGGAAGCAGACCTCGGCGATCTGCTGGCTGAACGCGGTCTCATCGCCCTGGATGCCGCCTCCGCCCAGGACGCAAACGCCATCATCACCACACGCGGTATCGCATCTGAGCTGGGATGGGAGAGCATCAGCGATCTGTCAGGACATGCCGCGACACTTCGATTCGGCGGGCCGGTGGAATGTCCCGACCGCCCATTGTGTCTCCAGGGGCTGCGCGACGTGTACGGCCTCCAGTTCTCGTCGTTCGTTTCCCTAGGCTCCTTGGCCGTCACTGCCGAGGCGTTGCGCCGGGATGAGATCGACGTGGGCCTGATGTTCACAACAGCAACAGAGCTCGCCGACCCAGAGCTCGTGGCCCTCCTCGATGATCTGGGACTCCAACCGGCAGAGAACGTGATTCCGCTGCTGAGCCAGAGTGCCCTTGACCGCTGGGGATCACCGGCCACCGAAGCACTCAATGCCGTCTCCGTGTTGACGACCGATGAGCTGAGGGAAATGAATCGCCTCGTCGGCGATGGTGCTCCCGTGGCGGAAGTGGTGTCCGCTTGGCTCATGTCCCATGGGCTCCCTTCATCGGGGTGACCCCCTTGTGGCCGGTGAGCGACTTCGGCTATCTCATCGACTCGTGCCCCTCCAGAGCCGTCTCTCGCGAGTGCGGGTCATACTCGTCGGCTGTGAGGCCCACCAGGTCCAAGAAGCGCTCACGTTCTGCTCCGGTCCGGCTGCGGGTTACCACCAACAGGACGCTGGGCAGGACCAGTAGTGCGACGAGGAGCGAGAAGACGATCATCACCGCGGTAAGCGTTCCGAACGTCTCGAAGATGGGCATGGGCGCGAAGGCCATACAGGTGAAGCCGATGATCGACGAGAGTGCTGATACCGCCAACGCCCCACCCGTCCCCTCGCCGGCTCGCCTGAGAGCGGGGAAGCGGCTGGGCTCGTTCTTGAACTCTTCGCGAAACCGCATCGTGAAGTGGGTCGAATAGTCGATTCCAACCCCCACGGCGATGGCCGCGATCGTGGCGGTGACGACATTGATCTTGTAGTCCGCCCACCACATGAACCCGTAGACCCAACCCACGACCAGCAGGATCGGAGTGACTGCAGCCACTCCGTATTTGGCCGACCTCATGAACGCACCGGCGAGCAGGGCGCACAGCACCAGAGCCACAGGCAGGGCGAGCAGCATGGCGTCGGTGAAGGCGGCGAGGCTGTCCTGGCTCGTTATCGAGTCACCGGACACGCTGATGGTGCTCAGCGAGCTCCCGGCCGGCGACGCGGCCAACCACTGGGCGGCGTCGTCAAGGCCTGACCTGGCGTCAAGGATGATGGCATCGTCGGTGAACGTAGGGATGCCCACGAGCACGATGGTGGCGTAGGCGCCACCCCCGTCGCTCCACAAGAGCTCGGTCACCCCTTCGGGGGTGAAGGCCTTGAACCCGTCGTCGGTGGTGATTCCATCCCGGAAAGCCAGATCGTAGATGGCTTCGACCTGAGGGGCCGTGTCGGGTAGGCCGTCGCCGTCGGCGTCGGTGACCTGCACGCCTGCGGCGGCCAGCGCGGCCGGCGAGGCAACAGCCGTCCGCACGATCGAGACCGCGTTGTCCTGTCGGAGGGTGACGTTGCCGCTCAGATCACGGGTGAGGTAGTCGTCTTCGGCGGCGGCTTCTGATGCGTCGAGCCCGGTGACGGCACCGTCGAGAGCAACCAGTACCTCAGGCTGGGTCAGGTCCCCTTCGACGTAGATGAATCCGGACCCGGTCCCGCTGCTCTCGCCGAAATGGTCTTCGAACATGTTGAGGCTCTGGATGGCATCACTGTCCTCGGAGAAGAAGTCGGTGAAGGTGAACTCGGAGTCGACCTGGGTGAAGGCGATCGCACCCAAGATGGCGAGGCCGACGGTTACCGGGATCGTGATCACCCGCCAGCGAGCGAGGAAATGGACCACGTCGCCAGCGGCCCTGAACCCGTGGCCCGCGCCCTTGATCACAACGCCGGTCGGGCGACCCGCCGATGCTGCTTTCGCGTACATCTTTCGGGTCCACCGAACGGGAAGGTAGATGAACAGGGGGAGGAAGATGGCGAGCGCCACGATCCCGATCAGCGGTTCCCCGACACTCATGGCAACGACCGCCCCGGCGAAGGTCGCCATCAGGATGAACCCGAGCTTGTACGGGATCATCAGGCCGCGCCGCAAGGGTGGGTCGCCGAGCATCTCTTCAATGGTCAGGAGCCATCGGGGCACGACGATGCCGAGAATCGCGAAGCCGATGACGAGCGCGATGGCGGTACCGATTCCGAACTGCACGATCGCTTGAATACCGGCGACCCCGTTCGAGATGAATGCGGCCGCTGACGAGATGACGGCCAGCAACAACGCCGGGAACACCAAGGTCATACCCCGGGGATACGAGTCGTTGCGAGAGAGTCCGGCCACCTGTTCTTCGCGGGCTCGGCCGCTGGCGTGGACGAAGAAGTCCACACCGAACGCGATCACCGACACCGGGCCGATGAATCCGAGGAGCATGCCGCCCTCGAATCCGATGATCGTGAGAATCGCGTTGTACCACAACATCGTGATCCCCAGGCCCGCACCGACCAGGGCCGCGGCCCAGTAGGACCGCAGCAGCGCGCCGACCAGCACAAGGATCGCGACCACGGCCAGCAGGACGAACGGCATCGACGCAGCAAGCTGCTCTTCGGAGGTGAGACCAACATCGATGGCGAGGCCAAGGGTGCGGATGGCGTCTTGGTCCCCCTGCAGGGTGGCCTGGACGTCTCGTAGGTAGTGCTCACCATCGGCGCCGATGTCGCCAAACCCCTGACCCTCCGAATCGCGCCCACCGAGGTCGGTGAGGTCGAGAACCAGGGTCGCGGTGAAGGCAGGGGACTCCCAGATCACTACCGGCTCGCCGTCCACTTCCCCGGTCCGGCTGGTCGCAAGCTGGGAAAGGGTGTCTCGCAGGGGGCTACCGACGGCGTCCTCGCCGAGGATGCCGGCCAGCGCGATCTTCACCTCGGCATCGGTGGCAGACGCAAGACCACCGGAGATCTCGTCGTCGATCTTGTCGGCCAGCGAGAATATGCCGTTGACCTCCTCGCCGAGCTCAGGGCGGAACTGGACCGCCAAGTCAGCCGCGAGCACCTCGTCGGACCTCAATGCGTCGGAGTTCTCCTTGAACTCCAAGAGGACGTCGCGGGTCAGAGCATCGCCGCCGTCTCTGGCCTCGACGATGAACAGGGCACTCTCGATAGGCGATGAGTTCACGAATCGTGACTCGACCAACGCCGACGTGTCGTAGATCTCGCCGGAGGGATCGAAGTTCGGCTCGTCCTGCGAGCGCCCCATGGCCAGTGGCACCGCGACCAGGGTGAGGACTGCGACTCCGATCGTCACCCATCGGACGTGGGTGTTGATCCACTCGAAGAACGACCCTGTCCTACCCTGACCGGATTCGGTTTCTTGTCGTGCCGTCATCAGCTTCTCCCAGGATCGTCAGCGGCACCCTAGTCAGTACCGCGACGAGAGCCCTAGCAGGGTGCTGGGGTCAGTAGGAGCAACGACGAGCAAGAGACCACGCCCCAACGGGTGAGAGAACGGCCCAGATTGTGCCGGTCCCAACAGCTAGCCCCAGGGCCCCGCCCTACGAACCATCAGCCCCACAAGATCCGGCTCCCCGCCGAACACCGGCCGTGAACCGTCCCAATCGCTCACTGCTGCGGAATCTGTGCGGTCGAGCAGTCGGTCGAACAGCTCATTTGCTGCTGAGCGCGGTCACCGCGCCGAGACCGAGATAGGTCCCACCGGCCACCAGATCCTTGCCACGGCGAAGTCGTGGCGATCGTCGTAGGCGGCTACCGACCCAACCGCCGGCGAGGGCGTAGGCGCCGTCCGAGATCAAGCCGAGAACGATGAACAGTCCGCCAAGCACTGCTACGTCGACCGCCGGTGTCGCACTCGCAGGATCGATGAACTGGGGGACGAACGACAGGAAGAACACTGCCGTCTTCGGGTTGAGGACATTCAGCACGACCCCATCCCAGAAGATTCGACGGAGGGG
>JAAEMS010000146.1 GCA_024225275.1 Actinomycetes bacterium | reverse complement strand
GGGACGTGGCGTCGGGAGTCAGGGCCGGGCGCACCTACTCCTTCGACGATGTGGTCCTCCCCGAAGAGACCAGGGACCGGATCATGGCCATGCTCCGCCGCACCGAACGGTCGCTCCCGGCGGCCAAGAAGCACCCGGTGGATCCCCGATGAGCCCTATGAACGCAGTCGAAGACGACAGGGGGAACCAGTGAGTGTGGAGGATCTCCGGGCCGCGAAGGCTGACCGGCTCGACCAGAACCGGCCCGACCCAGTCGACCTCGTGCACCAGAGGGGGCAGCTCACCGCCCGAGAGCGGCTGGCCGCTCTCCTCGACCCGGACACCGCGGTCGAGTACGGGTCGATCGCCGCGGTCGACGCCGAGGGCCGGTGGGTGGCCGAAGCCGGCGGGGTCGACTACGTGGGCTCCATCGATGGCCAGACCGTCATCGCCTCGTCGACCGACTACACCGACCGCGGCGGCGGCTACGGAGCGGCCCGTCTCGAACGGCTGATGGGTCTCGCCCTCGAGCACCGCTGGCCCATCGTGTTCTTCGTCGACGGTGGGGGAAGCCGGGCCCGGCACCCACGGGTCGGCCTCGGCCACACCGAGACCACCGGCCCCATCGGACGGTTCCAGCTGTTCGACGGTATGGCCGAGCTCTCCGGCTGGATCCCCTCGGTCGCCATCGTCTCGGGCCCGGCGTTCGCCGGCCACGCCAGCCTGGCCGGTTTCTCCGATTTCGTGATCGGCACCTTCGGCTCCTCGGTCGGCATGGGCGGCCCCCCGATGGTCGAGGCCGCCTTGGGCCTCACCCTCACCCCGAACGAGCTGGCTGGGGTCGAGATGCACGAGGGCACCGGGGGCATCGACCTTCTGGTGGCCGACGAGCCGGCGGCCATCGACGCAGCCAAGCAGTACATGGCCTTCCAACGCGACCTGCCGCCGGGTGAGCCTGCCGCCGGCGCCGCCTCGGTCGGGGACCTGGTACCCGCTGCTGGCCCCTACGACATGCTCCCGGTCATCGACGCCCTGGTCGACGACACCTCGTTCTTCGAGCTCCGCCCTGCGTTCGCTCCTTCGGTCATCACCGGGTTCGCCCGCATGAGCGGCCGGAGTGTGGGGGTGCTGGCCAGCCAACCGTCAGCAGCCGGGGGCCGCATCGACGAGCTGGCCGCGGTGAAGGTGGGCCGCTTCGTCGAGCTGTGCGACACCTATGAGTTCCCCATCGTCACCCTGATCGACAGCGACGGCTGCGTGTCGACCTGGACCGACGACGACGGCGCCCCGAGGTTCGAACCCGGCGTGACCCGCTGGCACACCCGCCCGATCATGGCTCACCAGCATCGCTCGGTGCCCCTCTTCTCGTTCCAGATCCGACGGGCCCGCGCGATGAGCCACCACGTCATGGCCGGCTCGCCGAACGCCCCCAGTATCCCGGTGTTGTCAGCGGGATGGCCCACGGTGGAGATCGGTCACGTCGACGGATACTCGGCCATCCGCAACACGAACACCCATGACGACATCATCGAGCCGGCCGAGACCCGCGACCGGATCGTGCGCCTTCTGGCCCACCTACCCAAGGCCGGGGCCCGAACCGAGAAGAAGCACAGCGTCGACACCTGGTAGCGCAGCCAGTGGGCTCACGGCGGAGGCGACTCAGCTAGGTTCTCGATCAGGCTGTTCCGAACCAGGACAGCCCCAGGACAGGGGGTCACCGTGAACGTCGCTCAGGCCATCGCCCGCATCCTCGAGGCAGAGGGGGTCGAGGTTCTCTTCGCCTACCCGGTCAACCCGCTCATCGAGGCCGCAGCCGAGGTCGACATCCGCACCATCATCGTGCGCCAGGAGAGAGTCGGGCTTCACATGGCCGACGCCTACAGCCGTCTCAGCTCGGGCGACAAGCTCGGCGTGTTCTGCATGCAGCACGGACCGGGAGCCGAGAACGCCTACGGAGGGGTCGCCCAGGCCTACGGTGAGTCGGTTCCCCTCATGGTCATCCCGATGGGGTATCCGACCCGGGTCATGAATGTTGACCCCAACTTCAGCTCCTGGCGCCAGATGACCGGCGTGGCCAAGCTCACCGACCACATCAGTGATCCCAAGATGGTGAGCGAAACGATGCTGCGGGGCTTCTCGGCCCTGCGCAACGGTCCGCCCCGGCCGGTCGTCATCGAGGTGGCGGCCGACGTCTTCAGCCAAGAGGCCCCGGACCCCACCGAGTCCTACGTACCCACCTTCAGCACCCGCTCGGCCCCCGACCCCGAGGCGATCACTACTGCGGCCCAGCTCCTGGCCGCGGCCGATAATCCGGTCATCTACGCGGGCCAGGGTGTGCACTACGCCCGGGCATGGGACGAGCTCGAGGAGCTGGCCGAGAAGCTCCACATCCCGGTCACCACCACCCTGGCCGGCAAGTCGACCTTTCCCGAAGACCATCCCCTGTCGCTGGGTACGGCCGGACGCACGGTCGGAAAGCAGGTCCGCCAGTTCCTCGACGGCGCCGACGTCGTGCTTGCCATCGGCGCCAGCCTGACCCGCACCGGTTTCGGTCAACGTATGCCTTCGGGCGCCACGATCATCCACGCCACCGGCAACCCGGGCGACATCCAGAAGGACGTGCCGGTCCAACACGCCCTGGTCGGCGATGCCCAACTCACCCTCCAGGGGCTGCTCGACGCCCTCGGTGACGACGAGAACGAGCGAGCGTCGAAACGGGCCGGAGTGACACCCGGTGCCATCAGCTCGGCCCGCGAGTCATGGCTCGACGAGTGGGCACCCAAGCTGACCTCGACCGAAACCCCCATCAACCCCTACCGGGTGGTTCACGAGCTCGACCAACTGGTTGACAAGGACAACTGCATCGTCACCCACGACGCCGGCAGCCCCCGCGACCAGATGACCCCGTTCTTCAGTTCGACGGTACCGCTGAGCTATCTGGGCTGGGGCAAGACCACCCAGCTGGGCTACGGCCTGGGGCTCGCCATGGGCGCCAAGATCGCCCACCCCGACAAGCTCTGCATCAATGTCTGGGGCGACGCCGCCATCGGGTTCACCGGCATGGACTTCGAGACCGCTGTGCGCGAACGCATTCCCATCCTCTCGATCCTGCTCAACAACTTCTCGATGGCCATCGAGATCCCCATCATGCAGGTGGCTCAGGAGAAATACGGCAGCACCGACATCTCCGGCAACTACGCAGACATGGCCACCGCCTTCGGCGGCTACGGCGAGCGCGTCGAAGACCCCGAAGACATCGTGGCCGCCCTCCAGCGCGGGATCGCCAAGACCGAAGAAGGTGTCCCCGTCCTCCTCGAGTTCATCACGAGCAAGGAGATCGCGTACTCGACATGAACCTCCAGGCGTCCGGCGACCACTCGGCGCGCACTCAACCGGGCTGGGGCCAGAGCGCCCCGCCCCATGCCAGTGCGTCGCCATAGCTCTCGGAGTCGAACCGGCAGCCCGGGTACCGGTTTCAGTACCAACTACCTACCGCCCCCCCTCGAGTAGCCGCCATCGCGGCAATCGACCAGTTCTGGGCCTGGTGGCAGATGGCCCACGAGGCGTTCGCCCATGCCACCAACGCCGGACTCCGCAGCTTCGACGTCTACACCGACCATGCCCCCGATCTGGTCCAGTGCCTGACCGTCTGGTCGGCCGAGGTCTGGCCGGGGTCGTGGGTGCGCAGTGAGCTCGATCCCTCCTGGGAAGTGGTTGATTCCCTGCTCTGAGAGCCGGCCAGTAGTCTGCGGGCTCCCTTTCCGAGGAGAGCTTCCATCACTTCCCCAGCACCACCCCGGCCCCACCCCCTGCTCAACGCGATCGTCGCCGAGTTCATGGGCACCGCATTCCTGCTCATGGGCGTGGTCGGCTCGGGGATCATGGCCGAGAGCCTCACCGACGACGTCGGTCTCCAGCTCCTCCAGAACGCTTTCGCCACCGCCGGTGTGTTGGTGGCCCTGATCCTGGCCCTCGGCTCTGCCTCAGGGGCCCACTTCAACCCCGCGGTCACCCTCGCCGATCGCTACTTCGGCGGCATCGACACCCCCACCGCGGTTGCCTACATCGGCGCCCAGATCACCGGCGGCATCGTGGGCGTCATGGCCGCCAACATCATGTTCGACCTGTCGGTCGTTGACTGGTCCACCAAGGACCGGTCGGCTGGCCACCTGGCGTTCGCCGAATTCATCGCCACCCTCGGCCTACTCCTGGTGATCTTCGGTGTCGTGCGCTCCGGGCGCCCGTCGGTGGCCGCCTTCGCCGTTGGTGGCTACATCGGTGGGGCGTACTACTTCACCAGCTCGACCAGCTTCGCCAACCCGGCGGTCACCGTGGCCCGCATGTTCTCCGACACCTTCGCCGGGATCGAACCAGCCTCGGTCCCTGGCTTCATCGTGGCCCAGCTGGTGGGGGTGGGTGTCGCAGTGTTGGTCGTCCGGGCCATCTACCCCCGCATCACCGACTACGCCGACCAGGTGATCGTGCCCCACAACGACTCGTGACGTTCTCCCCGCCGTGACGAGGCCGGTACCCTTCGAAGTCGTCCGATGACCAGAGGGAACAGTTGACTCCGATGACCGATGACCTGCGGCCTCGTCGCTCCGTGCTCTACATGCCCGCCGCCAACGAGCGGGCCCTCGAGAAGGCCAAGGCCATTCCGGCCGATGCCCTCATCTTCGACCTCGAGGACGCGGTCGCTCCCGACGCCAAGGAGCAGGCCCGTGCCAACGCCGTGGCCGCGGTGGAGTCGGGCGAGTACGGCTACCGCGAGCTCACGATTCGGTGCAACGGCCTCGACACCCCCTGGGGGGCCGACGACATCGCCGAGGCCGCGGCGGCCGGGCCCTCTGCCATCGTCATCCCCAAGGTTTCCGGGGCCCCCGCGCTGGCCGAGGTCACCAACCGCATGGAAGCCGCGGGCGCTCCCGGCCACGTGGGCATCTGGGCGATGGTCGAGACCCCCGAGGCCATGCTCAATGTCGTCGACATCGCCACCCATCCTCGGGTCTCGGGCATGGTCATGGGCACCAACGACCTCGCCCGCGAGCTTCGGGCCGAGCCCCTGGCTGGCCGTCATCCCCTCCTGAGCCATCTGGCCGACGCCCTGCTGGCCGGCCGCTTCGCGGGCAAGGTCGTGCTCGACGGGGTCTACAACGACGTGAAGAACGCCGAAGGGTTCGCGGCCGAGGCCCAGCAGGGTTTCGAGATGGGCTTCGACGGCAAGACCCTCATCCACCCCAGCCAGGTCGAGCCCACCAACGACATCTGGGCTCCATCGGCCGATGACATCGATCACGCCCGTCGGGTCATCGCCGCCTTCGAGGAGGCCGAGTCCGAAGGCAAGGGTGTCGTTACCGTCGATGGCCGCATGATCGAGAACCTGCACGTCGACAACGCCCGGCGGGCGCTGGCCGTCGCCGAAGCCATCGCCGCCCAAGGACAATGACCCCTCCCACCTCCCAGCACCGGCAATGAACGTCGATCCGCCCCCCGAGGAGCTCTCCGAGCTCGACTCGGCCCGCATCCGCCTGGCCAACGCCATCCGCGCCGTGAGCCATGGTGTCATCGAGCACGATCCAGACCCCGACCTCCTTCACCGCTTGGCCGCAACCCTCGAGATGGCTGTCCCCGACATCGAGGTCACCCCACCCCGCGACCGGTTGCTCGTCTCCTGGGAGCAGCGCCTCGACAGCAATCCCCCGGCCCAGGGCGAGAGCCTGTCATCGGGGCTTCTGCGCCCCGTCTACGGGCCCGCCAACCCTTTCGGTCTTCCCTACGAGCCGCGGGTCGATGGCCACGACGCAGTTACCACCGTCACCCTGGGGGCCGCCCACGAGGGAGCACCGGGCCGATCACACGGCGGCATCGTCGCGGCCCTCTTCGACGACCTGTTCGGCTTCGTTCTCGACATCGAACAGACCATTGCCTTCACCGGGTGGCTGAGGGTGACATACCGAGGGCCGGTGCCCATCAACGAACCGGTGGAGTACCGGGCCAGACTTCGCGGGCGTGAGGGCCGCAAGCTGTCGATGACGGGCGAGGCTCGCTACGACGGCGAGGTGGTCATCGAAGCTGATGCGCTCTTCATCGAGCTCGACCCTGACCACCTTCGTAGCCTGATGGGGCCAGACGCCCAGCCCACCTGAGCCTGCACCCGTCGGACCGTGTGTGTCATCAGGTCCTGGGGCTGCACCGGCCAAGACGTCGGACTACCTTCGCCGGATGGCAAAGGACCCGTCTCGCCAGCTCTTCACCGACCTACGCATCGTCGAGCTCGGCCAGTACATCGCCGCCCCCTACGCGGCTGAGCTGTTTGCCCACGGTGGGGCCGATGTGGTGTCCATCGAGCCCGTCGACGGCGGGCCCACCCGCCACAACGGCCCTCTCGGACCTCCCGGCGATGGCCGGCAGTACGTCATCAAGGCCCGCGGCAAGCGCAGTCTGCCGTGTTCACTTTCGAGCCCCGAGGGTCAGGAGATCGTGCAGAAGCTGGTGGCCGAGGCCGATGTGCTCATCACCAACCTCCGCCCCGGATTGGCTTCAACCCTGGGCCTTGGGTGGGAAACCCTCCAATACGAGCACCCGGACCTGATCTTCGCTGAGATCAACGGCTTCGGCGACGAGGGTCCCCTGGCCGACGTGGCCTGTGTCGACATCGTGGCCCAAGCCGCATCGGGCCTGATGCGATCGATCGGGCGACGGGAAGAGGGTCGACCCCAGCCGTCCGACACCATGATCTGTGACTACACCGCCGGTTGCCTGTTGGCGTTCGCCATCGCTTCCGCCCTCCGCCACCGCGACCGCACCGGCCGGGGTCAACGGGTGGCGGCCTCGCTCATGAACGCCGGCTTCACCGCCCAGCACCGACGGGCCAACCGCTTCGACCGGATAGACGGCTGGCATGACGAGTTGGCCGAGCGAGTAGCCCGCCACGAGCCGTTCGACGAGATCGCCGAGTGGCGTGGTGGCCAGATCGGGGTCCAGCCCTACTTCTACAACTGCTACGCGGCAGCCGACGGTGAGATCGCGGTTGGCGCGGTGGCCGCCAACGGTCGCCGGATGCTCGAAGTCCTGGGTTTGGATCCCGACCAGCTCGAAGGGCCCGCCAACCTCCAGGGCATGACGGTCGGTGAGACAGCCGATCTGGTGGCCGCCATGGTGGCCGGCCGCGAGGTTGCGGGATTGATCGAGGCGCTGCGTGAAGCCGGGATCCCCTGCGCCCGCATCAACTTCCTCGAAGAGGCCATGGCCGACCCCGACCTTCTTGCGGCCGGGCTGCTCCACCAGTTCAACCATCCTCGGCTCGGGCCCACCACGATGCCTGCGCCCCCGGTCCGGTTCTCCGGGGTCGACTACGAGGCCGCCACCGACACCGCCGGTTTCGGGGTTCACACCGACGAGCTGCTCCGCCACCTGGGCTACGAGGACGAGGTCATCGACCGTCTGGTCGACGACGGCGTGGTCGCCCGCACCCTTCCCGGCTCACACGCAGCCCAGGGCGTCGGTTCCTGAGCCATGCTGGGCCCCGACAACCGAGGGGACACCATGGGACAGAACGAAGGCCGGGCTCCACAAGGCCGTGCTCTGGAGGGGAAGGTCGCCGTCATCACCGGCGGCGCCAGCGGGATCGGACGGGCCTGCGCCACCCGCTTTGCTGCCGAGGGGGCGTCGGTGGTGATCGCCGACATCGATCTCGAGGGAGGGGGTGAGACGGCAGCCGACATCGAGGGTGACGGGGGAACGGCCCATGCCGTGCGGCTCGACGCCCCCGATCCCACCGACAACGAGACCATGATCCGGACCGCGCTCGACAAGTACGGCCGGATCGACGCCGTGGTTGCCGCGGCCGGCCTGGCCCACGCCGGCTATGTCAGCGGCGAACAGCGGGCCCGCTCCGACAACCAGCTGCTCGACCAGTCGGTCGACGACTGGAAGCGGGTGATGGATGTCAACCTCACCGGTGTGATGCTGGCCAACCAGCTGGCCGCCCGGGCCATGATCGAGTCGGGCGAGGGCGGCACCATCGTCAATATCGCGTCAGCGGCGGCGAAGGTTCCGCTCCGCGGCGGCGTCGACTACTGCGTCTCGAAGGCCGGTGTCTGGATGCTGACCAAGGCCTTCGCCCTCGAGATGGCCGATCAGGGAGTGAGGGTGAACGCCATCGGGCCAGGCTTCATCGAGACCCCGATGACCGCCCGGGGCCGCGAGACCAACGAGGGCATGGCGTGGATGCACGCGATGACTCCCATGGGCCGGCTGGGCGAACCCGCCGAGATAGCCAATACCGCCCTGTTCCTGTCGAGCAACGAGTCGTCGTACATGACCGGCCAGATCCTGTTCCCGGCCGGAGGCATGTTCGTGGGCTGACTGATCAGGGCTGGAGGGCGGAGGCCACTGCGCCCGGACCGGCACGAATCCGGCCCCGGTGGTTCTGATCAGGGACGACTGGCCGATGTTCTGGAGATGATGCTCGGCCTCGGTGGGCGTGTCGCCCGTCACGAAGTCCCGCCAGAAAGACCCTGAGTCATGGCTTCGCCCTTGTCCGGAAGAGAACTGCTCGCCAAACGACATCTGAGCAAGAGCACAGCGTTCACCGCCGACGAGCGCGACGAGCTCGGCCTTCACGGCCTCCTGCCTCCCGTCGTCGAGACCCTCGATCAGCAGGTCGAACGGCTCTGGGTCGAGTACGGGGCCAAGACCACCGACCTCGAACGCCATGTGTTCCTCCGGGCCCTCGAGGAACGCAATTCGGTGCAGTTCTACGCCTTCCTGGCCCAGGACCTCGAGGCTCTGATCCCCATCATCTACACCCCGACCGTGGGGGTGGCCTGTCAGCAGTGGTCGCGGATCTATCGGTGTGAGCACGGCCTCTTCCTGTCGTGGCCCCAGCGTGATCGGGTAGCCGAGCTGCTCGACAACGCGGTGGGTGATCGAGAGATCGACGTGGCCGTGGTCACCGACGGCGAGCGCATCCTGGGTCTGGGTGACCTCGGTGTCGGCGGGATGGGGATACCCATCGGCAAGCTCGCCCTCTACACCGCCGCCGGCGGCATCGACCCGGCCCGCTGCCTCCCGGTCTTCCTCGACATGGGCACCAACAACGAGGCCCTCCTCTCCGATCCCCTCTACCTGGGTTGGCGTCACCAGCGAATCCGCGGCGAGGACTACGACGAGCTGGTCGACGCGTTCATCGACGCCTTCCACCGGCGCTGCCCCAACGCCCTGCTCCAGTGGGAGGACTTCGCTCAGGCCAATGCCACCCGACTGCTCGACCGCCACCGCGACACGATCTGCTCGTTCAACGACGACATCCAGGGCACCGCAGCAGTCACCCTCGCTTCGATCGTCGCCGGGCTGCGCATCACCGATGTCCCCCTGAGCGAGATGAGGGTGGTGATCGTGGGTGCCGGTTCAGCCGGAACCGGTATTGGTGAACAGATCGTGCGGGCCCTCCTGGACGCCGGCCTCACCGAGGCCGAGGCCCGTGACCGCTGCTGGCTGGTAGACCGCGACGGCCTGCTCCACGACCAGGCCTCCAATCTGTTGCCCTTCCAGAAGCCGTTCGCCCGTCCTTGGTCCGAAGTGGCGTCGTGGGACGAGAACGGCGACGGTGAGATCGATCTGCTCGAGGTGGTCCAGAACACCCACCCCCACGCTCTGGTCGGGGTCACCGGCCAACCGGGCCTGTTCACCGAGGCCGTGGTGCGAGCCCAGGCCGCCGGGGTCGAGCGCCCCATCGTCCTGCCCCTGTCGAACCCCACCCCGAGAGCCGAGGCCATCCCCACCGACATCGTCGCCTGGACCGAGGGTCGGGCCGTCATCGGCACCGGCAGCCCCTTCGAACCGGTCGTGCGGGGCACCGAGCGGCACCACATCTCCCAGGTCAACAACGTCTATGTCTTCCCCGGTGTCGGGCTGGGCACCGTGGTTGCCGGCGCCCGAATCGTGTCCGACATGATGCTCACCGCAGCCGCCGCTGCCATCGGCGACCTGGCCATCGACCCCACCCCCCGCGAGCGAGAGACCGACCGGATGGGGGCCGGGGAATCCCGGCGCCTACTACCCCCGATCGAGCAGGCCTCCGAGGTCGCCACCCATGTAGCGCGGGCCGTGGCCCGGGCCGCCATCGACGAAGGACTGGCCCCACCCCAGACCGACGCCGAGATCGCGGCCGCCATCGAACAGTTCAGGTGGCAGCCCCGGTACACCCCAGCGAAGTAGCTCAGGTCGCGCGACAATCCCTGTGAGATCGACAACAGGGGGACTCATGGACTTCGACTACAGCCCAAAGGTGCTCGAGGCCAAGGAACGACTCGAAGCCTTCATGGACGAGAACGTCTACCCGGCCGAGCGAGAACACCACGATTTCGTTATGAACTCCGACAACCTCTGGAAACAACCGCCCGTCGTCGAAGCCCTGAAGGACAAGGCCCGCGAGGCGGGCATCTGGAACTGGTTCCTGCCGGCCGAGTACGGCGAGTGGAGCCCCGGGTTCACCAACCTCGAGTTCGCCCCATTGGCCGAGGTCATGGGCCGCGTGCCGTGGAGCTTCGAGGTGTTCAACTGCTCGGCCCCCGACCGGGGGAACATGGAGGTCCTGGCCCGCTTCGGTTCCGCCGAGCAGCAGGATCAATGGCTGCGGCCCCTCCTCGAAGGGCGCATCCGTTCGACCTACGCCATGACCGAACCCCAGGTGGCCTCCTCCGACGCCACCAACATGCAGCTGACCATCGAACGCGACGGCAACGAATGGGTGCTGAACGGTCGCAAGTGGTGGAGCAGCAACATCATGCACCCCCTCAACGAGATCCTGATCACGATGGGGGTGACCGACCCCGGCGCCCCTCGCCACCGTCAACACTCGATGGTGCTCGTCCCCAAGGACACCCCGGGGCTCGAGGTGGTCAGGGCGGTCGAGGTGTTCGGGAACTACCACTCCCCCTCCGGCCACGGCGAACTGAAGTACACCGACGTACGGGTGCCGGTCGACAACATCATTCTGGGCGAAGGTGAAGGCTTCACCATTGCTCAGGGGCGTTTGGGTCCCGGCCGCTTCCAGTACGCGATGACCAATGTGGGTATGGCCCAACGCATGCTCGACCTGATGTGCGCCCGCGCCGACCAGCGGGAGCCCTTCGGCCGCAAGATCAGCGAGCGTTCATCGGTCCGCCAGGACATCGCTCGGGCCCGATGCTCCATCGAGCAGGCTCGGCTCCTGGTGCTGAAGGCGGCAGCCGAGATGGACAAGTCGGGGGCGAAGGGAGCCCGGGACTACATCTCGATGGTGAAGATCATCGGCCCCAAGCTGGCCCACGATGTGGCCGAACGGGCCATGCAGATCTTCGGGGGTAAGGGTGTGAGCGGCGATACCCCCATCGCCGACATGTATGTCACCGGCCGGCTGATGCGTATCGCCGACGGCCCCGACGAGGTGCACATGAACCAGTTGGCCAAGTTCACGATGGGCCAGGTCGAGATGCAACGCCAGGCGGGGACCGGCGGCATCGAGTGGCACGGGGACTGACCCGATAGTTATGGATGGTGTATGCAGAGGCTGACCGGCACCATCCAGAACTACGCGTGGGGTGATCGGCGATTCATCGCCGAGCTCCAATCACGCCCCGTCACCGGCGACCCCGAAGCCGAGCTCTGGCTGGGGACCCACCCGTCGGCCCCCAGCATCCTCGACGACGGCCGGTCTCTGGCCGACGCCATCGCATCTGATCCCCTGGCCGCCCTCGGGGTCGAGACGGCGGAACGGTTCGGCGAGCTTCCCTTCCTGGCCAAGGTGCTGGCCGCCGCCCAACCCCTCTCGATTCAAGGCCACCCGTCGGCCCAACAGGCGCGCACCGGATTCGACCGCGAGAACCGGCAAGGCATCGCTCTCGACAGCCCCACCCGCACCTACCGCGATCCCAACCACAAGCCCGAACTGATCTGCGCCCTGACCCCTTTCCAGGCCAAGTGCGGATTCCGACCCCTGGCAGCCACGCGGGAGCTCTTCGCTCTACTCGACGGGTCGGGGCTGGACGAAGTGGGTGAGCGCCTGGCGGGCCCAGGCACCGAGGCTGAGATTCTGGCCACCACCCTGGCCTGGCTGGTGCAATCACCGGCCAGCCAAGGTGCCGATCTCGCGGCCGCCGCCGTCGCCGCCGCCGAATCCGCTCCTCGGGGAGGACAATTCGATGCCGCCCTGGACTGGACAGCCCAGATCGCGGCCCTTCACCCCGGCGACGTGGGAGTGGTGGTGGCGCTGTTGCTCAACCATGTCTCCCTCGAGCCCAACCAGGCCGTCTTCCTGGGAGCCGGCAACCTCCACGCCTATCTCGAGGGAGCCGGCATCGAGCTGATGGCCAACAGCGACAATGTGGTGCGAGGAGGCCTCACCCCCAAGCACATCGACATCGACGAGCTCTTGTCGGTGGTCGACTGCACACCGATCGATCCGCTGGTTCAACAGGCCAACGGAGCGGCTCACACCTTCAACAGCCCGGTCTCCGAGTTCAGCCTGAGCCGTCTCGAGATCGATGGAGAATCAGGATTCTCCGTCAGCGGGCCCGAGATCGTCATCGCCACCCAGGGTCACATCAAGATCGTTCAGGGTCAGACCGCCGCCACCCTTGGCCCGGGCGAGTCGGCCTGGGTGCCGGCTTCGGGCGGCGACTGTTCCGCTTCCGGCTCGGGCATCCTGTTCCGGGCCACCGTCGGCCATCTCTGACCCCCAACCGAGGATCACCTGTGACCGAAGACCTGCACCAACTCGACGTTCAGGTGCTGTTGGCCGATCACGCTGACGTCGCGGGCGGCAAGCTCTACCTGAACGGGGGCTGTTGGACCATCACCAGGCCCGGTGCCCCTCATGCCGTGGCTGTGATCATCGAGGTTCCCTGGGACATGACCAACCGGCGGATGGAGGTGGTGGTGGAGCTGCTCGACAGCGACGGGCACCCCGTGGCCCCGCGCGGCAACCCGGTGAGGCTGGTCAGGCCCATGGAAGCCGGACGCCCGCCCGGTCACCCCATCGGTGCTCCGGTCACCGGCCTGGTGACCACCCTCAACGTGAACGGCCTACCTCTCGAGAACGGCGCCCGCTACGAATGGCGAATATCGGTCGACGGCACGAGCCTCGCCCACTGGTCGCGGGCGTTCAGCGTCGTCGCCGCTCCGACCCCACCCAAACAGGCCTGATCCAGCGGTTCAGCGGAACCGCTTCAGGTCATGGGCAGGGATTCATCGGCCGACCACTCCATGAGGCTGCCGTCGTAGACCGCCACGTTGGGGTGCCCGAACAGAGCCAGCACGAACCCATCGACGGTGGCGGCGATGGCCCCGCCGCAGTAGGTGATGACCCGGTCCTGATCGAGTAGCCGGCTGGCCGCGAGGCGAGCGCGCAGCTCTTCGGCATCGGGGAAGTTTGCCGTCTCGCCGTCGACGAGGGACCGGAACGGAAGATTGGTTGCCCCGGTGATGTGACCGCCGCGGGGCCCATAGCCGGGGTCGGTGCCGTCGAAGCTCGACTCGGGCAGGGCGTCGATCACACAGGCGCCACCCGACTCGACCGCGCCCAACACGTCGGCTTTGGTGGCCCGGGCCGACTCCCAGCCCCTACCCGCGGTGAAAGTCGTGGCCGCCGGGGTGGTGGCCTCGGTGCTCATGGGCCGACCCTCCGCCTCCCACTTCTCGAGCCCACCCCGCAGGATGGCGCAGTCGACGCCCATATGGTGCATCGTCCACCAGGCCCGCGTGCACCACATCGTCCCCGAGTCGAGGCCCTCGCGCGGAGTCCGGGCCACGATCACCACCCGGGTGTCGTTGGCCACTCCGGCCTCGCCCATCACGGCCTCGAACCGGCTGGGCGAGGGCCACATCCAGGGCAGGGCGGCATCGGGGTCGGACAACACACCCTGGCCGGACGGCACGTCGAAGAACACCGAACCAGGGATGTGGCCTTGATCGAAACACTCCTCGCGGGCCCGGTTGGCGAGGTCGCGGGTGAGCATGGCCGTGACATCGAGGATCCGCACATTCGGATCGTCGAGATGATCGGCGAGCCAGCCGGTCTCGACGAGGTACTCCGGATGGGTGAACGCCATTGTCTTCTCCCTGCTGGCCGACCCCCTCCTTCTAGTCCAAGCGGAGCTACGGTACCGAACACACGAGGCCGGGAGGCACCATGAATCTGGGCATCTTCTACGGAGCGGCTGGCACCGTCCTGTCGGGCGACGATCTGGTCGCAGACGTACAGGCCGCCACCGACGCCGGGTTCGGCTCCTATTGGGTCCCCCACCTGCCGTGGGGAGCCGACGCCCTGACCTCGCTGGCCATTGCCGGACGCGAGGTGCCCGACATCGAGCTGGGTACCGCCGTCGTTCCCACCTGGCCCCGTCACCCTCTGACCCTCGCCCAGCAGGCCCTCACGACGGCTGCTCTGATCGGGGATCGGCTGGCGCTCGGTATCGGGCTGGCCCACAAGCCGGTGGTCGAGGGGATGTGGGGCATCCCGTTCGACAAGCCGATCCGCCACGCCCGCGAGTACCTCGAGATCCTGGCTCCCTCCCTGCGCAACGAACAGATCTCCTATTCGGGCGAGACGCTCACCGGACGAGGCACGGCGATCATGACGGGCGTCCCGGCCCCCAAGCTGTACGTCGCGGCCCTCGGACCCCAGATGCTGAAGCTGAGCGCCCGCTACGCCGACGGCACCATCCTCTGGATGACGGGCAAGGAAACGGTGCGCAACCACACCGTGCCGGTCATGCGCGAGGCGGCCGAGGCGGCAGGTCGACCCCGGCCGCGGATCATCGCCGGAATCCCGATCCTGTGCACCGATGACGTCCAGGCCGGCCGGGAGCTCGCCGCCGAACAGTTCGAGGTGTACGGCACCCTGCCCAGCTATCGAGCCATGCTCGACCGCGAGGGTCTCGAGGGGCCGGCGGACTTCGCGGCTATCGGTAGTGAGGACGAGGTGGCCGAGAAGCTCCAGGCCCTGGCCGATGCCGGTGTCGACGACATCATCTGCTCCGAGTTCGGCCCCGACCCCGCCCGCACCCGGGCCTGCCTGTCCGCCCTCGTCTGACCCAACCCCCCAAGGGGTCAGACCCCTATCCAGGAATAGGGGTCTGACCCCTAGTCTCTGGGTGGCCGTACGACCGCGGTCAGTGGTCGCTCCTGCTCTTCTGAGTACTGCACGACCACAGCGCGGTGGCCTACGCTCACCCCATCGTTCACACGGACTTCGGGGGACACCATGACCGACATCGAGACCGGCACCGACCATCTCCAGGCGCGGGTTGAGGGGCGGGTGGCGGTCCTTGCCTTCAATCGTCCCGAGGCCCGCAACGCCTTGAGCAGCGAGATGTACGACGGCTTCGCCCGCGCCCTACCGGCCATAGCGGCGTCCAAGGACATCGGCTGTCTGATGGTCACCGGCAACGGGGGCGCGTTCTGCGCCGGTGGCGACGTGAAGAACCAGGCTCAACGGGCCTCGTCAGGGGGCAACGCGGCGGCCAACGCCGAGGCCCGCGTCGATGACCTCCGCTTGCGCCAGAACCAGGTGTCCAGAGCCCTCCACGAGCTTCCCGTACCGGTGCTGGGCGCCATCCCCGGGCCGGCCGCCGGCGCCGGCCTGTCCATCGCCCTGGCCTGTGATCTGCGCATCATGGCCGATTCGACCTTCCTGACCACTGCCTTTGCCCGGGTCGGGTTCAGCGGTGACTTCGGGGGGAGCTGGTTCCTGACCCAGCTCGTCGGCACCGCAACCGCCCGCGATCTCTACTTCACCTCGCGCCGAGTGCCGGCCCCTGAGGCCTTGGAGCTCGGTCTGGCCAACCGTCTGGCACCGGCCGACGGCTTCGAGGACGCGGCCATGGCCTACGCCACCGAGGTAGCAGCGGGTCCGCCCATCGCCCATCGGTACATGAAGGAGAACCTGAACCGGGCCCTCCACCACGACCTGGGCGAGTGCCTCGACGCCGAGGCGGTGGCCATGACCCGCACCGGCCAGACCAATGATCACGCCGAGGCCGCCCGCGCCTTCGTCGAGAAGCGCGACCCCACCTTCACGGGCAGTTAGGGAAGCTTCTGGCCCTGCTCCCAGGGCCGCTCAGGCCGCCTTCTTCAGGGCCCGTTCGATGTCCATGCGCATCTCGTGCTCAGGACGAGCCCCCACGATCTCCTCGACAACCTCGCCGTTCACATAGATGAACATGGCCGGGATGCCCTGCACCCCGAGCCGGGCCCCGATGCCGGGGTTGGCGTCCATGTCGACCTTGGCGATCTTGAGGCGACCGGCGTAGGCCTCAGCCAACGTCTCGAGGATGGGCGCCATCATCAGGCAGGGTCCGCACCAGGCCGCCCAGCAGTCCACCAGCACCGGGGTGCTCGATCCCTCGACCGCCCCTGCGAAGCCGGCTTCGTCGACATCGACGAGCCAGGGCAGGTCGGCCTTGCATGAGGCACAGCGGGGGTGCCCGGATGCCGCGGCCGGCACCCGGTTCTTGGTGTCACACGACGGGCAGGCAATGATCTCGGCCATACCAGGATCCTCGCACCACCGCTCACGAACGAAAACCTGCGGATGGACGGGCCCACCCCCCTACGATCGACACCAATGACCTCCCCCGAACCCTCCGCCGGCGATCCCTCCGGAAGCGTCGACTTCATCCGTGAGCGGATCATGGCCGACAACGAGTCCGGGACCTACGGGGGTCGGGTCCAGACCCGATTCCCACCCGAGCCCAACGGCTATCTCCACATCGGTCACGCCAAGGCGATCTGTCTCAATTTCGCCCTGGCCGAGGAGTTCGGTGGCACCGTCAGGCTCCGCATGGATGACACCAACCCCCTCACCGAGGACACCGACTTCATCGCCGGCATCGAGCAGGACATCGCCTGGCTGGGTTTCGAGCCCGACGGCCCCACCGTCTTCGCCTCGGACTACTTCGAGCAGCTCTACCAGTGGGCCGAGAGCCTGATCGAGCGAGGCCTGGCCTATGTCGACGACCAGGACGCCGAAACCATCTCGGCCGGCCGCGGCGGCTTCGGCCAGAAGGGCACCGACAGCCCCTGGCGCGACCGCAGCACCGAGGAGAACCTCGGCCAGTTCCGCCAGATGCGCGACGGCGCCTTCGACGAGGGCGAGAAGGTGCTCCGGGCCAAGATCGACATGAACAGTCCCAACATGTGGTTGCGCGACCCCATCCTGTACCGCATCCGCAAGGTGGCCCACTACCGCACCGAGGACCACTGGTGTATCTACCCCACCTATGACTGGGCCCACGGTCAGAGCGATGCCATCGAGGGGGTCACCCACTCACTGTGCACCCTCGAGTTCGATGTCCACCGACCCCTCTACGAATGGTGTCTCGACCAGCTCGACCTGCCCAACGATCGCCCCCAGCAGATCGAGTTCGCCCGCCTCAACATCACTCACACCATCACCTCGAAGAGGAAGCTGGCCCGGCTGGTCGACGAAGGCCATGTCGACGGATGGGACGACCCCCGCATGCCCACCCTCCGGGGGCTGCGCCGTCGGGGCTACCCGCCGGCCGCCATCCGAGCCTTCATGGACCATATCGGTGTGGCCCGGGTCGACGGTACCGTCGAGATCGAGCTGCTCGAGTCGTTCGTCCGCACCGAGCTGAACCAGAGCGCGCTACGCCGGATGGCCGTGCTCCGCCCTCTCAAGGTCATCATCACCAACTGGCCTGAGGGCCAAACCGACTGGCTCGAAGGCATCGAGAACCCCGAAGACCCCGAGGCTGGCACCCGTCAGATTCCCTTCACGGGTGAGCTGTGGATCGAACAGGACGACTTCAAGGTCGAGCCGCCACCCAAGTATTACCGACTGACCCCGGGCCGCGAGGTGCGTCTGCGGGCCGGCTACTTCATCACCGCCCAGGACCATGTGCTCGACGACGATGGGAACGTCATCGAGGTCCACTGCACCTATGACCCCGAGAGCCGGGGAGGCCAGGCCCCCGACGGCCGCAAGGTGAAGTCGACCATCCACTGGGTGTCAGCCGACCACGCCGTCGACGGCCAGGTCGCCCTGTACGACCGCCTCTTCACCGACCCCTACCCCACCGGCCACGACGACGTCGATCCCCTCGACTTCGTGAACCCGGCCTCACGGGAGGTGCTGGTCGACGTCAAGCTCGAGCCCGTCCTCGAGCACACCCCTCTGGGCGATGTCGTCCAGTTCGAGCGCCTCGGCTACTTCGCCCACGACCCTGACCAGCCCATGCTGTTCCACCGCACGGTCGGCCTCCGCGACGAGTGGGCCCGGATCCAGAAGCGCAAGCAGTCAGGCGGCTGAACCGAGGGCTGCCGGTTCCCGCTCACTGGAGCCAGGGTTCGTCGAGCTCCCACGGTTCGGGGTCGTCGTCTGGCTCATCTCGAACTTGCGCTGGTTCGGCCAGGAGTCGGGCCGCCACAACCCCACTGACCAGGCCAAACAGGTGGCCCTCCCACGAAATGTGATCCTGGGGAACGAGACCCACGAGCATCCCGCTGTAGAACCCGAGCACCAGAAGGGCGGGGGCCAATGACCGGGGGCGCCGCTCGAACCCGGCGGCCCCGAGGATGGCCCCCAGGTAGCCGAACACCAAACCACTGGCCCCAATATGGTTGCCCTGCCCCGCCAGTAGCCAGGTGAGGAATCCGCCAACCGCGAACACGACCACCGTGACCCGCGCCCAGTACCGCATGCCCCGGGCCGCCACCAACCCTCCGAGGGCCAGCAGCGGTACCGAGTTGGATGCCACGTGGCCGTAGTCGGCGTGCAGGAACGGTGCCCACAACACCCCGTCGAGGCCTTCGGGACGGCGGGGCCGGATCCCGTGGTCCTGAAGGCCGTCGGCCAGCAGCGTGGTGTCTGCCACCTCGACCCCCCACATGATCAGCAGGCCGACCACCAGAAGCCCGACGGGTGTCCAGAGGACGCGACCCAACCAGGGCGAGGGGGTGGCAATCACGACAGGGGTCGACGGGCTACTGGTCGGCCAGCTGGTTCCCGAAGGAAGAGATCATCCCTTCATGGCCGTGGCCACTGACCCAGCCGCGGCGGCAACCCCCGATCCTCCGGTGGGTGCTCCCATGGCAGCCAACGATGCCTCGATGGTGCCCAGGGTGCCCAGGATCATGGGCGGATTCAGGTGTCCCATGTGACCGATGCGGAAGGCCCGACCCCCGTATTCGCCGATGCCGAGCCCGAGGGTGAGTCCGGCCTCGGCCGAGCACACCTGGCGGAGCCGATCGGCGTCGATCGATCCGGTCAGGATGGTGGTGGTCGAGTTGGCGTGGGCGTTGGGGTCGCCAATGTTCAGCTCGAACCCTCCCGGGGTGGCCCAGGTCCGCACCGCCTCGCGAACCGCTCCGGCCAGAACCTCGTGTCGGGCCCAGACGTTCTCGATCCCCTCCTCGGCGATCATGTCGAGCGCTTCCCTCAGACCGAAGATCGACTGCACCGGTGGGGTGCCGGCGTACCGCAGGTAGTGAGCGGTGTGATCCATCCGCGCCGTCCAGTCCCAGTAGCCGGAACGGAGATCGGCGTTCTGATGAGCGGCAAGAGCCTTGTCGTTGGCCCAGACGAAGCCGAGACCGGGAGGAACCATCATCCCCTTCTGGCTGGCCGCCACCGTGACGTCGACCCCCCAGTCATCCATCTCGAAGTGCTCACAACCCATCGAGGCAATGCAATCGACCATGAACAGGGCGGGATGACCGGCCGACTCGATGGCCCGACCGATGGCGGCGATGTCGTTGCGCACCGAGTTGGCGGTATCGACCTGCACACACAGAATCGCGTCGATCTCGTGACCGGTGTCAGCGCGGAGGCGCTCCTCGACGGCGGCGGGATCGACGGGCACCCGGTCGGACTCCGCGGCCAGGACCTCCATCTCAACTCCACTCACCTGGGCCATCTCCCCCCAGCCGATGGCGAACCGGCCCGACTCGAGCACCAGCACCTTGTCGCCCCTCGACAGGGTGTTGGTCAGCGCCATCGCCCAGGCCCCGTGTCCGTTCGACACGGTGATGAAGGTGTGGCCGGAGGTGCGGGCCACCGTGGGCAGATCCGCCAGAAGGCTGTCGGAGATCTCCAGCAGCTCTCCGTCGTAGATGTTGGGCATGGGCCGGTTCATCGCTGACAGCACCCGATCGGGGATGATGGATGGACCGGGGATGGCCACCATGGGGCGACCTTGGCTGAGCGACATGGGTTGACCTCGGGAGATGATGCAAGAATCGGGTATGGCCTGGATTGAGACGGTACCCGACGATGACTGGGAGGGTGCGCTCGCGGACCTGCACCCCCGGGTCGTCGACCCCACCCACGGGAAGGTCGATCACATCATGGCCGTCCACTCGCTCAACCCGGCCGGGCTGGCGGCCCACGACGGGCTCTACCGCTCGGCCATGAGCGGCACTGCCACGTTGAGGAAGGTCGAGCGGGAGCTGGTGGCGCTGGCCGTCAGCCTCGAGAACCACTGCCACTACTGAGTGAGCCACCATCGGCGCGGTCTGCGCCGGCTCCTCAAAGACGATGACCTCCTGGCCGCCGTTGAGGCCAACTGGCGCACCGCTCCCCTGTCGGCCGCCCGCCACTCCATGCTCACGTTCGCGGTGAAGCTGACGGTGACCCCCGGCGAGATGACACCGGGTGATGTCGATGGGCTGAGAGCTGCCGGATTCAGCGACCGCGACGTGCTGGACATCGTCGAGGTCACCGCCTACTACGCCTACGCCAACCGCATCGCCGACGGGCTGGGCATCACGGTCGAGCCCTGGGCGGACTCGGCCTCGTAGGCCCCGCCGACCTCGGGGTCCGCTGCGGCCGGCCAGGACTCAGCTGGGGCGAACGGGTAGGGGGTGGCCGAAGCGGTCGAACAGGTTGTCGACCAGGCGCAGGGTGAGGCCCCACAGGACCCGGCCCTGCGGTCCGTTGGGGCCATCCGGGCCGTCGAGGTCGATCCCGGGGTAGATCTCGCCCGGTCTCACCGGGTACTCGTAGTCGATGTGGCGATCGGGGTCGGCCAGAACCGACAGGTCCACCCAGAAGGCATCCTCGACCTCGTGGTTCAGCTCGAGATCGGGTTCGTGAAGCTCCAGCCACCAGGCGTGCAATGACACCGTGACCAGCCGGCTGCCGCCCCGACCCTCCAGATCGTCGAGCTGGCCGATGGGTGCCGCAGTGGCGCTCAGGTCGAGGCCGATCTCTTCCCAGGTCTCCCGGGCCGCGGTGGCCTCCGTGTGGGGATCGGTGTGGTCCACCCGACCCCCCGGGAAGGCCATGTGACCCGACCAGGGGTCGCCGTGGCGCCGGGCCCGCTCGATGAACAGGAGCTCGGTACCACCGGTGGCCGTAGGTCGGAAGATGGACGCCACCGAGGCTCGGGGAGCGTCATCGGTGGACACCCAGGCGGGCCGGGACTGGACCGACTGCTCGACATGGTCACGGGCAAACACTGGACAGGAGGCTACCGGTGAGGTCCCGCGCCAGCCGTCCTCGGGTCGCAGTAGCGTTTCAGTATGAGTCTCGAAGAGCTGTTGTCCCAGGTCCGTACATTCAGGGAGATGGTGGTCGACCCCAACGTGGCCCGTTGGGAACACGACCGGACCATGGCCGTCGACGCCCTTCGCGACGCCGCGACCCTGGGTCTGATGGGCATGGAGGTACCGGTCGAGCAGGGCGGGTTGGGGATCGGGTTTCTGGGCAAGCTGGCGGTCGCCGACCTGCTGTGCGAGACGTCGATGCCGTTCGCCTTCAGCCTGATCAATACCGCCAACGTGGCCGCCCGGATGGCCACCGCCGGCACCGACAGTCAGCGGGAGCGCTACCTCGACGACCTGCTGACCGGCCGGCGCTTCGGCTGTTCGGCGCTCACCGAGCTGGGGGCCGGCAGCGACTTCGCCGCCATCCGCACGCGGGCTGAACGGGTCGATGGGGGCTGGAAGCTCAATGGGGAGAAGGCGTGGATCACCAACGCGGCCGAGGCCGACATCGTCCTCTGTTACGCCCAGACCGAGCCGGGGTCGGGCGGGTCGGGGATCGGCAGCTTCCTCGTGGACGGCCGCCACGATGGCTTCGTGCGCAATGAGCCCTACGACCTCATGGGCGGCCACCTGATCGGCACGGGCGGGTTCCAGCTGGTCGACCATTTCGTGGCTGACGAGGACGTGCTGGCTCCCCCCGGCCAGGGGTTCAAGGCCGCGCTGGAGAGCATCAACGGGGCCCGCACCTATGTGGCCTCGATGTGCTGTGCCATGGTGCGCACCTCGCTGGGTCACGCGGTGGCCTACGGCACCCACCGTCAGGCCTTCGGGAAGACCCTGCTGGACCACCAGGGCCTGGCCTGGTCACTGGCCGATGTGGCCAACCAGCTCGAGGCGGCCCAGCTCCTCACCCAGGTGGCGGCCCGATCGATCGCGGCGGGTGACAACCGGGCCGCGATGACGCAGGCCGCCCATGCCAAGAAGTTCGCCACCGAGATGGCCGAGCCGGCCATCGCTGCGTGTATCCAGGCCATGGGCGCCAACGGGCTTCGTGAGGAGATGCCCATGGGCCGACACATGGCTGCGGCTCGGATCGCCAACTACACCGACGGCTCGACCCAGATCATGACCGACCGCATTGCGGCCACTCTGGCCGAGACCTATCCGCTGCCACCCGAACACCCCGCCTGGTAGCTGCCGGAGAACCAGTCAGGCCGCCAGTTCGATGGTGCAGATGACGATGCCATCACTCACCCGATAGCGCCCGTCGAGTGTGCTGAGCGGGCCGTCGACGGTGATGTGAGCCAGGAAGGTGTGGGCGCAGGCGTCGATCTCGAGGAACGCGTCACGAAATCCCAGCCACCGTTCCGCCACCGGGAACCAGGCCTTGTAGATGGCCTCTTTGGCGCTGAACAGCAGCCGGCCCGGATCGGTCACCCCGAAGTCGGCGTCCGAAGAGAGCCAGGTGGCGTCTTCGGGGCGGGAGATCCGTTGGACCACACCGGGGGGCATGGGGAGGTCGGGTTCGGCATCGATGCCCATGGATCGGAGGTCGCCGAGCCGGGCCACCGCGGCCGCCACATAGCCGGCGGTGTGGGTGATGGAGCCCACCACACCCGATGGCCAGAGGGGCTGACGCTGGTCTCCCGTCAGGATGGGCTGGGGTTCGACGCCCAGCTGCCCTAGGGCGAGGCGGGCACACCGTCGACCGAGCACGTAGCTGCGGAAACGGCCCTCGACCACATCGCCGAGGGAGTCCCGTTCTGCGGGCCAGAGCAGGGAGTCGTCGGCCTCGGTGTTGCGGGTCTCGACCCCGACCCCAGTGGTCAGGATGTCATTGAGCACTGAGCTCACCGGTGCACGGCACGAAGCCCGAAGGCGACCTAGGCAACAATGTCGTAGCCGGCGTCGTCGATGGCCTCGCGGATGGCGGTGTCATCGCCCCCATCGACGGTGACCTGCTTGGCCTGGAGATCGACGAGCACCTTGTCGACCCCGTCGAGCGGGGTGACCGCACCGGTGATGGCCGAGACACAGTGGTCGCAGCTGATGTCGGGGACTGAGTAGGTGCGGGTGGCGCTCATGACGGGGCTCCTGAGGTTGAGGGTCCGCGGTAGCCGGCGAAGCGGCGCAGGCGGAGGCTGTTGGTGACGACGAAGACCGACGAGAGGCCCATGGCCCCGGCGGCGATCATGGGGTTGAGCAGGCCAAGAGCGGCGGCCGGGATCGCCACCCCATTGTAGAAGAAGGCCCAGAACAGATTGCCTTTGATGGTGGCGAGGGTTCGCCGCGACAAGGCAATGGCGTCGGCGACGGCCCGCAGATCTCCGGTGACGATCGTGAGGTCGGAGGCTTCGATGGCGACATCGGTGCCGGTGCCCACCGCGATTCCCAGATCGGCCTGAGCCAGGGCGGGGGCGTCATTGATACCGTCGCCAACCATGGCCACCCGTCGCCCCTCGTCCTGGAGGCGACGGATCTCGACCGCCTTGCCGTCGGGGAGAACCTCGGCGATGACCCGGTCGACACCGACCTCGGCGCCCACCGATTCGGCGGTGACCCGGTTGTCGCCCGTGAGCAGGGTGACAGACAGCCCTTGGTCGTGGAGGGCGGCGATGGCCTCGCCCGAGGTCGCCTTCACCCGGTCAGCAACGACGAGCACACCCTCGGCCCGGGCGCCCCGACCCATGAGCACCGCGGTACGACCCTGGGCCTCAGCGGCGGCCGCGTCGGCCTCGACCGAAGCCGGCACCTCATCGAAGAGAAGGCGGCGCCCGACGCGGACCTCGTCGCCGTCGACCATGCCCACGACCCCGTAGCCGGGGCGGTTCTCGAACGACTCAACGGCCAGAGGCTCGTCGATCGACCGGGCGATGGCCTGGGCGATGGGATGCTCGGACCAGCCCTCGACCGAGGCCGCCATCCTGGTCAGCTCAGCCGGACCGAGGGTGTCGACCAGCTCCATGTGGCCCTCGGTGACGGTCCCGGTCTTGTCGACGACGACGGTGTCGACCCGGCGAGTGTCCTCGAGGATCTCGCCGCCCTTGATGATGACGCCGAGCTGGGCACCTCGACCGGTGCCCACCATGATCCCGAGCGGGGTGGCGAGGCCCAGGGCACAAGGGCAGGCGATGATCAGGACGGCCACGGCCGCGGTGAAGGCGTCATCGGTGTCGTGGCCCAGGGTCAGCCACGCCACCAGGGTGACCGCGGCCGCGGCGATGGCGGTGGGAACGAACACCGAAGCGACCCGGTCGGCCAGACGCTGGACCTCGGCCCGGGAACCCTGGGCTTCGTCGACCAGCCGGATGATCTGGGCCAGGGCGGTGTCGGCCCCGACGCGGGTGGCCTCGACGACCAGGGAGCCGTTGGTGTTGACGGTGGCACCGATGACCTCGTCGCCGGCCGCGACCTCGACCGGGACCGGTTCGCCGGTGACCATGCTGGCGTCGACCGCCGACTGACCGTCGACGATGACCCCATCGGTGGCCACCTTCTCACCGGGGCGGACCAGGAAGCGCATACCCACCGCCAGATCGTCGAGGGCCACCTCGGTGCCATCCTCGAGGCGAGCGGTGCGGGCCCCCAGGTCAGCGAGAGCACGGATGGCATCACCCGAGCGCCGCTTGGCCCGGGCCTCGAACCACTTGCCCAGCAGGATCAGGGCGATGATGACGGCGCTGGTCTCGAAGTAGACGTGGGCGGTTTCTCCGGCCGCGGCCCCCACCCCGAAGACCAGGACCACAACCGACCATGTCCAGGCCGACAGGGTGCCCATGGAGACGAGGGTGTCCATGGTCGTGGAGCCGTGGCGGATGTTCATCCAGGTGGCCCGGTGGAAGCCCCAACCCGACCAGAACACGACCGGGGTCACCAGGGCGCAGACCACCCATTCCCACCCATCGAAGTGGAGGGCCGTGAACATGCTGATGGCCATGGCGGGCAGACCCAGGGCGGCAGCCACCACGAACCGGCGCCACAGTTCAGCTTCGTGGGCTTGTTCCGCGGCCTCGTGGTCGGAGTCTTCCGGGGCCGGAGCGAGATAGCCGAGTGACTCGATGGCCTCACGCAGGGCGATGTCGGCCACCTCGGCGTCGTGGAACACGGTGGCCCGCCCGGTGGCGAAGTTCACTTGAGCGTCGCCCACACCGTCGAGGCGGGTGAGCTTGCGCTGGATCCGGTTGGCACAGGCCGCGCAGGTCATGCCCTCGACCGCCAGGTCGGAACGCATGGACGTTCCTCCATCAGCTATGGGTCCAGCTTCGCTCATGGCTCCACCCTAAGCCTTCCAGCCAACAGGAAGGTCAAGCCACGACCTGCTCCGATCCCGGTCACCGGGCCCGGCCTGGCTGGTCAGATACCTTCCGCGCCACTGTCGACGCGTCGCGGCCGCTCTCGACCCGGTTGGAGGGGGAGGCGGTTCTGTCCGGGATTCTGAGGTGTTTTCGTTACGGATGCCCGGAGAGAACGGTGGAGTGGACCCACACCCCTCTGCCGGGAGTGGTTCGGGTCGCGCCGCCCACTGCACCCGGACGACTGCACCAACAACCCGCTCGGCCTCGCGATGGGACACCCTCGAAGGCGGTTCCGCGGAACCGGTCGGACAGCTAGCGCGGCTCGCCTGGTTCGATGACCTGACACCGGTTGGGGTCGGTGCACTGGCCAGGGTCGAGGCTGCCGGCCCGTTCGGCCAGGCCGACGAGCTCGACGCGGGCCGACTGGAGGCGTTCGATCTGATCGTCGATGTCGGCGAGGTGGCGGTCGAGCAATGAGCGGGTGTGCTCACAGGTCGAGGCCCCGGCATCCTTGAGCTCGAGCACCGACTGGATCTCGGCGAGCGACAAGCCGGTGGATTGGGCGTCGCGGATGAACTGGAGGCGCTCGACCGCATCGGGGCCATAGTCGCGGTACCCCGACGGCGTACGGGTGGGATCGGCCACCAGACCGATGGACTCGTAGTACCGGATGGTCTTCGACGTGACCCCCACGGCGCACGCCAGCTCGCCGATCCGCATACCGGGAGGGTATCCGGTGGTCAGGTCGAGGACGGGGCAGAAGGGGTCACGCGGCGGACCCGGCGCCGCTGGGGGGTGATGCTCACCCCGCCCCCGCCGAGCGCTTCGACCGCGACGGGCACCCCCCAATGGCGCTCGATGAAGTCAGCGGTGAGGACCTCGACCGGGAGCCCGTCGCCCACCAGCCGACCCCCGACCAGGACAGCGACCCGATCGGCAAACTGCCCGGCCACACCGAGATCGTGGATGGTGGTGATGACGGTCATCTCCTGCTCTTCACGGATGGCGGCTATGAGCTCGAGCACCTCGAACTGGTGGCCGAGATCGAGAAACGAGGTTGGCTCATCCAGTACGAGCACCCCTGTGTCCTGGACCAGAGCACGAGCCAGGACCACCCGCTGGCGCTCACCCCCCGAGAGGGTGTCGACCCGGCGGTCGGCGAACTGCTCGAGGTCCAGGCGCTGGAGAACCGCGAGGGTGTGGCGCTGGTCCGCACGCGACGGAGCGAAACGCAGGCCCTGGTGCGGCGAACGCCCCAGCAGGGCGTAGTCGAACACCCGCACACCCGGCGGGATGACCGGATGCTGGGTGACGTAGGCCACCTGTCGGGCTCGGGTCCGAGACGGCAGTTCGCTGAGGGGCTGACCGTCGAAGGAGACCCGACCCCGGTTGGGGGCACTACCCACCAGGGTGCGCAACAAGGTGGTCTTGCCCGCGCCGTTGGGGCCTATGAGCGTCAGCCACTCCCCTGCTCCAACCTCCAACGTGACCTCAGCCACCACCTGGCGCCCGCCGAGCTCGACCGAAACGGCCTCCCAGCCAACCTTGGCCACGGCACCACTCATGTGATGCCCTCGCGACGGAGGATGAACAGGAAGAACGGGGCACCGACGAAAGCGGTGATGACCCCTATGGGCAGTTCGGCCGGCGACTGGACCGTGCGGGCCAGCAGGTCGGCCAGGGTCAGGAAGGCGCCACCGAACAGGATCGACAACGGGACCAGCCGCCGGTGACCCACCCCCGCCACCATGCGTACCGCGTGAGGCACGATCAGCCCCACGAAACCGATGAGGCCACTGACCGCTACCGCGGCGGCCGCACCCATCGATGCCGCCACCAGGATCACCGCCCTCAACGTCTGGGGGCGGGCCCCCAGGCTGGCGGCCTCCTCGTCGCCCAAGGACAGGACGTCCAGGGCGCCCACGGCCAGGACCAACACACTCAGACACACCACCGCGTAGGGAACGAGAAGAGCGACCTCACTCCAGCCACTGGTGCCGAGCCGGCCCAGGATCCAGGTGTAGACCTGGCGTAGCGAGTCGGAGTTCTGCTGGAGCACATAGGTCTGGACCGCGGTGAGGAAGGCGGCCACCGCGACTCCGGCCAGGATCAGGGTGGCGGGTGACCCCGACCCGTCGGCTCGGGTGCTGAGGGTGGCGGCCAGGGTCACGGCCAGCAGCGCCCCCACGAAGGCGGCAATCGGAACGGCGTCGATGAAGCCCTCGCCGTCGCCCAGGCCGGCCACGATCGCGACGGTGGCGCCGAGCCCGGCACCGGCCGCGATCCCCAGCAGATAGGGATCAGCCAGCGGATTGCGGAACACCCCCTGATAGGCGGCGCCCGACCCGGCCAGGAGGGCCCCCACCAGAAGCCCCAGAGCCACCCTGGGAGCACGGATCTCCCACACGATTGCCTCATGGCCGGCCGTGAGCCCGGCGTCGGCCTCGATGAACGGCAAATGGTCGACCAGGACCAGGCCCACCCTTCCCGGGGCGATGCCGACCGGCCCCACCGACAACCCGATGACCCCCGCCCCCAGGACCGCGACGACGCCGGCCAGGAGCCAACGCCAGTCGAGCCGCACGGCGACTGGGGTGATCGGGGTCATGGTGTCAGCCCACCGGCTCGACCGCTAGAGCTGCCTCGACGATGGCCCGCAGGAAGTCGACTACCCGAGGGCCCCATCGAGAGGCGATGTCATCGTCGAGCTCGATCACGTTTCCATCCCTGACCGCCCCGAGCTGATCGAACCCGGCCCGGGCCCCCACACTGTCGAGGTCCTGACCGCAGCACTTGGTATCGGCCAGGAAGATGAGGTCGGGGTCGGTGTCGATGAGATACTCGGCCGACAGCTGGGGGTACCCGAAGGCCGAGCCGTCCTCGTCGGCCACGTCGGCCACGTTCACCAGACCGGCCAGAGCGTAGATCTCACCCGCGAAGGTTGACGAGGTGAGGGTGAACAGGGTGTCGTCGAGCTCGTGGAAGTAGGTGAGCGGGGTGTCCCGTTCGGGAATCTGGACCACCAGATCGGCGATGTCGGTCTGCATGTTCGCCACCAGCTCGCCAGCCGAACCGACATTGCCGGTCAGGGCTCCGAGCTGCTCGATCTGGGTGTAGACGTCGTCGAGGTTTGCAGCTGCTCCGGCGGTCAGGGTGGGTACCCCTGCCGCGGCCAGCCCATCGGCCAGGCCCCCCGGGTCGAAGAAGATCACGACCAGGTCGGGTTCGTAGGTCAGGATGGCCTCGGCGTTGGCGCCAAAGCCGTCGAGATCGGTGACCGGCGCCTCGGCCGGGAAGTCGGAGGTGGCATCGACCGCCACCACCTGATCACCGGCACCCAGCGCGAACAACATCTCGGTGGCCGTGGCCGACATCGAAACGATGCGTTCGGGCCGGGCCTCGACGGTGACGTCGGCCACCGTGACCGGGAACGCTGCGGGGGCTTCGTCCTCCGGGGCGGACTCGGCGCCCTTGTCAGGGTCGGCCGTTTCGTCAGGCGGGGCGGCCTCGGACGATGTCGCGGCGGAATCGGAGTCACTACCGCACGCGGCGGCCAACAATGCCAACGCAATCAGCAGGATCCAGGGCCGGATACGGGTTCGCATGGGACTACCTCCTGTCGTCGAGGAAAGCTGCTCAGCGACAGGGACCCGGCGCCGAACCAACCCCACTCCTCGAGGGTTCTGTGGTTCGCAGACACCAAGTGCGGCCGGACTCGCTCCCCCACAGGAAGCTCTACCGTTGCGGGTCAGTGCCGGGATCTCACCGGACTTCGACCTGGTGACTAACAGGGCGATCCTAGCGGCTGGCCATCCACTACCGGAAATTGTCCCGGCGGGCCACGACGATCGACAACTCCGGAACCTGACCAACCAGCCCATCGGCCTGGTCGGCGATATCGGTGGGTCAGCGGTTCAACCCGAAGGCCGGGTCAGCCATCGGGCCCCTCGGTCCCTGAGCGGCCGAGAATCGCACCGGCCTGCATGACGGTCACCGGCCCGTCCTCGCTGATGACCACCACCATGGCCGACGGGTCGTCCCAGCTGTAGCGCTGAGCCGAGGTATGGCGGGTTCCCCGGAAGGCGTCCACCGCAGCCTCCGCGTCGCGGCTGGGCAGTAGCTTCACACCGAGCTGGCGGAGAGTGCCGGTCTCGTCGAAGAAGGAGGCCCCATCGATCTGACCGAGCACATGGTGCATGGGGGCGAGGTCGGAAGGAGCGTCGATGCGTAGCGGGGGTGGGGCGGCGTGAGAAGAATCGACTTCGGGAGCCGACCGGGACGAGGGCCGGAACACCAGGGTGGCCCCGATACCGCGGGCCCCGAGGTCGTGGACCGCGAACGCCAGCAGATCTTCGAAGAGACAACACTCGCCCTCGTTCCGGCCACAGGCGATGATGTCGACCCAGGTGGACAGGGGTGGCTCGTGATGCCAGGCCAGACCTTCGAACCGAAGCACCCCGAAGGTCCCGGCCAGCCGTACGAGACCGGACGGATGACGCTGGATGACGGTGGCCCCTGAGGCGGCGGCCAACACGACCAGGTCCCGTTCGGACCCCACCGGCCGGTCGAACACGACCAGCTCGTTCGCCCCCTCGTGTGAGCGCACAACCCAGCTGGCGAGACCGTCGGCGAAACGCCGGGTGTCGGAGTCGGCGTAGGCCTCGGTGGGTCGACGGGCGACATGCAAGGTGGTGGGCCCCTCCCACCCACCAGACGCGACCACCGGGTCGACGATGGCGCCATAGGTGGGCAGCCGCCTCTCGTGGGGAGTGGGTCGCATGGCGTAGTCGAGCTCGGCCAGTACCAGCTCGGGCGACCGCACCGCACCCAGCCCCCCGGGAGCGTCCTCTTCGAGCTGGTCGGCCAACCGCCGAAGCTGCGCTGGCGTCGCCACTCTCACCGGGCCAGCCCCTCAGAGCGGTTTGCGATCTCGGTGAGGGCGGCAACCCGGTCATCTAGGGCGTAGGCCACCGGGAACAGCATCAACTCCTGGGCGCCGGTCTCGGTGACGAGCTCACCGAGGCCGGCAACCACATGGTCGCCGGTGCCGACATGGGCGTTCGAGGGCAAACCGACCGCAACCGCGAACGAGGGATGAGCTCGGGCCTCCTCAGGCGGCAACAGGGGTACTTGCTGGCCGGTACGGATGCCGAAGCGACGCAGGCGGCTGGGGGCCGACAACCTCTCGGCCTCTTCGTCGGTATCACCCACCACAACCGAGGCCGAGATGATCAGGTACGGCTCGGCCAGGACGGGGCTGGGCTGAAAGGCCTCGCGGTAGATGTCGGACGCCTGGTTGGTGCCGCCCATGTCGAAGTGGTGGGCGAACGAGAAGGGCAGGCCGAGGATGCCGGCCAGCCGGGCACTGAATCCGCTCGATCCGAGCAGCACGACCGACGGCGACGAGGCGGCCGTGGGGGTGGCCCGGAAGCGGGTGTGAAGACCTTCCTCGGACCGGGCATCGCCCAGCAGGCCCATGACGTCGATCAGGTTGCGGGGGAAGTCTTCGGCATCGAAGTCGGCGCTGCGCCGCAGGGCCGCGGCCGTGGCCGGATCGGTGCCCGGGGCCCGGCCGATGCCCAGATCGATCCGGCCCGGATGCAGGGCTTCGAGCATGGCGAACTGCTCGGCCACCACCAGGGGAGCGTGGTTGGGGAGCATCACGCCGCCCGACCCCACCTTGATGCGCTCGGTGACCGCGGCCAGATGGGCCACGAGCACCGGAGGGTTGGTGCTGGCCACGGTGGCCATGTTGTGGTGCTCGGCCACCCAGAAGCGCTCGTAGCCCAGCCGGTCAGCCTCCTGGGCCAGCGCCGTGGTCTCGGCCAGGGCATCGGCAGAGGTCCGGCCGTCGGCGACGATGGCCAGGTCGAGGGCGGACAACGGGATAGTGGATGGATCGGCCATCCCGGGATTCTATGGCCCCGGCCGGCCCAGCGATTCTTGCCGGCACAGTACGGTGTTCGAGGGGAGGAAGCGATGCGCAACGAAGCGGCCCAGCCAATCATCCGGACCCTGCTCGACCATGTCGCCACCGGTGAACCATGGAGGACAACCGAGACCACGGTGCCGGCATACGAGTACACCGACCCAGACCATCTGGCTCTCGAGCACGAGAAGGTCTTCAAAGGACAGCCCCAACTCATCGGCCTGTCGGTCGACATCCCCGAGCCCGGCTCGTACGTGACTCGCGACCAGTTCGGCCTCCCCCTCATCCTCAGCCGGGGAGACGACGGCCAGGCTCACGTGCTGGCCAACGTGTGCGCCCACCGGGGGGCCGAGGTCCTGACCGCCCAGCGGGGCTGCGAACGCCGCTTCACATGTCCCTACCACGCCTGGGCGTACTCTCCCGACGGTACCCATGTGGGGCTGCCCGACCCCACCTCGTTCCCTTCGGTGGCCGTGCCCGGCCCCGGCATGGTCGAGCTTGCGGTGGCCGAGGAGAACGGCCTCATCTTCACCGTGCCCGAGCTGGGCGCGACCATGCCGGATCTCCAGTTGGGCCCGATGGCCGACGACTTCGACCACCTCGCATCCCTCGGCACCCGCCACTGGCGCACCTACCGCTTCGATTTGGCGATGAACTGGAAGCTGGTGGTCGACACCTTCCTCGAGGGCTACCACTTCGCCTATCTCCACAAGTCGACCGTGGGCCCGATCTTCGTACCCAACCTGGGGTTCGCCGAACGCTTCGGGCCCCACCTGCGCGAGGTCCTGGCCCGCCGGACCATTGGCGAGCTCGCCGACCAGGACCCCGAGACCTGGGACATCGTCGAGCATTCGGCCCTGGTCTATGTCTTGTTCCCCGCCACCGTCTACGTGATCAACATCGACCATGTGGAGACCTGGCGGGTGCACCCCCACCCCACCGATCCGGGCCTCACCGTCGTCGACCTCGACTTCTACGTACCAGACGGCCCGATCACCGAGTCGTCCGAGCGGCACTGGGAGCTGAACTGGAAGCTCACCATCGACACCGTGCGCGACGAAGACTTGGAGGCCATGGCCGGAGCCCAGCGGGGCCTGGCCTCGGGCGCACTCGAGAAGCTGACCTTCGGGGCCAACGAACCGGCCCTGGCCCTGTTCCACCAGTCCATCAACGACGCCCTCTCCTCCTAGTGCCACCAGGACTCCAAGCGTTGCCCCGACCGGCGCCCAAGAGGCTGGCCGTCCGCGTCTCGAAACCGGTGCGGCGCCACATCCGCAAGGGCCATCCGTGGGTCTACGACGAAGCCATCACCTCGGTGAAGGGGGCCGACGGGGCCGCGCCGGGCGATCTGGCCGTGGTCTTCGACGACGACCGGTCGTTCCTGGCCATCGGTCTCTGGGACCCCAACTCCCCCATCCGGATCCGGATTCTCCACACCGGCAAACCCCTCACGATCAGTCGGGCCTTCTGGCAGACCCGGATCGAGGAAGCCCTCGACCGGCGGGATCCCCTCGCCGAAGACCCCGCCACCACCGGGTGGAGGGTGATCCACGGCGAAGACGACCGCCTGCCCGGGCTGGTGGTGGACCGCTACGACACCACGCTGGTGGTGAAGCTCTATACGGCCGCCTGGATCCCCCACCTGGCCGACGTCGTTCCCGAGCTCCAGGCCGCTCTCTCGCCCGAGCGAATCGTGGTGCGTCTGGCTCGGACCGTGCAGCGCGGCGAGACCCACGGCCTGGCCGACGGGGACACCATCGTCGGTCATGCTGCGGGCGGACCGGTCGAGTTCCTCGAGAACGGCCTCCGCTTCGAAGCCGACGTGGTGCAGGGGCAGAAGACCGGCCACTTCCTCGACCAGCGCGACAACCGTGCGCGGGTGGCCGATCTGGCCCAGAGCACCGATGTCCTCGACGTGTTCAGTTGCACGGGCGGTTTCTCGGTGCACGCGGCGGCGGGCGGAGCCCGGTCGGTGCACAGCATCGACATGGCCCCGGCCGCCATCGACACGGCCCTGCGGAACATGGCACGAAACGGGGACAACGAGTCGGTGGCCGCGTGTGGGCACCGGACCACCGTGGGCGACGCCTTCGAGGTCATGGCCGATCTGGCCGCGGCCGGCGAGCAGTACGACATCGTCGTGGTCGATCCCCCGTCGTTCGCCTCCAAACAGGCCGACATCGGCCGGGCGGTGAGGGCCTACGGTCACCTCACCAGGCTGGCCGTCGCCCTCATTCGGCCCGGAGGGGTGCTGGTGCAGGCGTCGTGTTCGAACCGGATCGGGGCCGACGAGTTCTTCACCATCATCCATGATGCTGCCCGGCTCACGAGCCGCCGGTTGGAAGAGATCGAGCGCACCGGCCACGCCATTGACCATCCCATCGGGTTCGAGCAGGGGTCCTACCTGAAGGCCCTGTTCACCCAGGTCAACTGACCAAGCTCGGCGCACCCGGGGCATCTAAGGTCCTGGAGCCATGAACGACTACGGAGCCTTCAGCCACCTCCTCGTGGTCGAGCTCGATGGCTCGGCGGCCGGCGCCTACTGCGGGCGCATGTTCGGCGAGTACGGGGCCGAGGTCGTCGCCGTCCGACCGGACGGGGTGCGGCCCTTCTACGACACCTCGAAGCAGGTGATGGCCGAGGCCGACGACGCACGAACCCGCGCCGATGTGGTGATCGAGTCGAGCGGTACCGACCCGTTGGCCAAACCCCTCGAACCGGCCCACGCCACCCAGGTCGTGGTGCGCATCTCCCCCTTCGCCACCACCGGCCCGTACGCCTCGTGGCGCTCGACCGACCTCGTCGATGCGGCGGTCGCTGGCCATCTTCGCCTCAGCGGCCACCCAGACCGCGAGCCCCTTCAGGGGGTGCCCGACATCGTCCACCACGCGGCTGGGATGTTCGGTTTCGTCGGGGCGCTAGCGGCGCTGATAGCCCGGGTTCGGACCGGGGCTGGCCAGCTCGTCGAGACGTCCCACCAAGAGGTCCTTGCCGCCCTCCACCAATTCAGCCTCCTGCGCTACACCCACAACGGGGCAATCCTGAACCGGCAGGGCAATCGCTACGCCGGCCCCGGCAGCCCCATCGGCGGCTACGGGTGCGCCGACGGGTGGATCGGTCTTGCCATCAGCCAGGGCGACCAGATGGAGCGCATGCTCGAGGTGACCGGCCTGATCTCGATGCTCGAGCGAAGCGACGTCGACTCGATCTGGGATCTCATGATCAACCCGGGGCTGCTCGACGAAGAGCTCATCCCGTACCTCGAGGCCCAGCCCCGCGACGAGACCGTCGAGCTGTTCCAGGCGTTGCGCCTGCCGTGTGCTCCGGCCTCCGACATGGCCGACCTGCTCGCCGATGAACACCTGGTGGGCCGGGGCTTCTGGCAAGCCTCGCCCACCGACGAGCGGCTGCTCCCCGGCCCACCGGTGCGAATGGGCGGCCACGATTGGGGCCTGGGGCCGAAACAGAAGGTCGGTGAACTTCCGGGCGGAGCCGAGCCACCCGAAGAGCTGGCCGACGGTCCCCTGACCGGCCTCCGCATCCTCGACATGACCCGGGTGTGGGCCGGCCCCCTGGCGACGCGAATCCTGGCCGACCTGGGGGCCGAAGTACTCGCCACCGAGGTGCCGTGGACCCGCACCGGCCTCGAGGTCCCCCAGGTGTACATCGAGGGCACCCACTTCTTCCCCGACGACGAGGGTGGCGAGCGTCCCTGGAACCGATCCGGGTTCCACAACAAGTACGCGACCAACAAGCTGTCGACGGTGATCGAGCTCGACAAGCAAGCCGGGCGGGACCTGTTCGCGGCCCTCGTTCCCACCGCCGATGCCCTGGTGGAGAACTACTCTCCCCGCGTCATGCCCGACCTCGGGTTCGACCAGGAGACCCTGGGGGAGCTGAACCCCGACCTGGTCTATGTGACCATGCCCGGCTATGGGCGCGAAGGGCCCCACACCGACTGGGTGGCCTACGGCCCTACCATCGACGGCCACGTCGGCCACACCTCGCTCACGGGCTACCGGGACGAGGGGCCATGGAAGTGCGGAGTGGCGTGGCCCGACCCCATCGGCGGCATGCACGGAGCCGCTGCCACGCTCATCGCCCTGCTCGACCGCCTGGTCGACCCGGAGTCCGGCGGGCAGAACATCGAGGTAGCCCAGATCGAGTCGGCCGTGAACATGATCGGCCAGCACGTCGCGGCCGCCCAGACCGAGCACGGCGAGGTCACCATCCCCCGTCGGCGGGGGAATCGGAGGCCGGGCCGGGCACCACAGGGCGTGTACAAGTGCGCAGGCGACGACCGCTGGATCGCCATCTCGGTGGTCGATGACCGCTCGTGGCTGGGGCTGTGCCAGGTGGCGGGCTGGAGCGACCTGACCAGTCTCACGGCGGATGAGCGGTGGGACCGCCATGACGAGATCGATGAGCAGCTGGCCGCCTTCACTGGCGGTGAGGTCGACATCGAACTGATGGCCCGGCTCCAGGCGGCCGGAGTTCCGGCCGGCGCCGTCCACGACGCAGCCGAGGTCGTCAACGATCCCCAGCTGGCCGCCATCGACTTCTTCGCCGTGCTCGAACACGCCGAGGCCGGGCCCCACCCCTGGCCCCGGCTACCGGTCCGCCTGTCGGCCACGCCCGCCACGATGCGCCACGCCGCGGCCCTGATGGGCGAGAACAACGAGTACGCGGTCTGCGAGCTGGCCGGATACACCGCCGAGCAGTATCGGACCCTGCTCGACCAGGGCATCGTGCGTACCACCCCGCCGGCATGAGCGGATCCCACCACGACCTGGCGCGACCGGCCACCGGACCCGACTACCGTCTCAGTGCCGGCCCCTGTCGGGCCGGCAGGGGAAGCCAATGCAGGAGGGCCCATGCTGAGCTGGACCATCGGTGATGTCACCATCACCTCGATTCCCGAGTCGGTGACGCCCACGTCGCCCCGGTTCATGTACGCCGACCTCACCAAGGAGGGCGTCCTGGCCCGGGCCGAAGCCGCCCCCTGGCTACGGCCCCACTTCGTCACCGACGACGGCTACCTGCTCCAGACCATCCAGTGCCTGATCATTGACAACGGCACCGACCGGATCGCCGTCGACACCTGCATCGGGAACGACAAGGAACGGCACAACGAGCTGTGGGCCAACCTCGACGGCCCGTTCCTCGACGACATGGCGGCCTCCGGCTACCCGGTGGAGTCGATCACCCACGTGGTATGCACCCACCTCCACGTCGACCATGTGGGCTGGAACACCCGCCTCCTCGATGGCGAGTGGGTGCCCACCTTCCCCAACGCCCGGTACCTCTTCGAGGCGGCCGAGTTCGAACACTGGAAGAACGAACCCAGCCTCTTCGAGGACGACGATGTGTTCGGCGACTCGGTGGCCCCCATCAACGCCGCCGGCCTGGCCGACATGGTCACCTCCGACCATCGGGTCAACGACCAGGTCCACTTCCAACCCACCCCAGGTCACACGCCCGGCCACATCTCGGTGGTCATCGAATCGGCTGGACAGAAGGCCATCATCACCGGCGACATGGCCCACAACCCCATGCAGATCGCCGACCCCGAACTGTCGTCGATGTTCGACACCGACCAGGACGCCGCCCGCGTCACCCGCAAACGGGTGTTCCCCGGGTGGGCCGACGGCGAGACCCTGGTGATCGGCACCCACTTCGGGCCACCCACCGCGGGTACGATGCGCCCCGACGGCAACGGCTACCGACTCGAGGTCTGATCATGAACGTCACCGAAGCCGTCAACGGCCGCCGATCCATCCGTGCCTTCAAGCCTGACCCGGTCGACGATGGGGTCCTCCGCCAAATACTCGAGAAGTCGGCCCGGGCCCCGTCGGGCGGCAATGTTCAACCCTGGCGCATCTATGTGATCAATGGTGACACCCTCCGCCGATTCCTCGAGCTCATCGAGGACCGCCCCCTCGAGCCGCCCCCATACGACGTCTACCCCGAGAATCTGTGGGAGCCCTATCGCTCCAACCGATTCCAGTTGGGCGAGGCCTTGTACGAGAAGTTGGGCATCCCTCGCGAGGACAAGCCCGCCCGCCTGGCCCACATGGCCCGCAACTTCCTGTTCTTCGACGCTCCGGCCGCCATCTTCTGCTTCGTCGACAAAGGTATGGGCCCTCCCCAGTGGAGTGACCTGGGCATGTTCCTCCAGACTTTCATGTTGCTGGCCCAAGAGGCCGGGCTCGACACCTGCGCCCAGGAGGCTTGGGCCGACCGGGCCCAGGCGGTGCAAGAGTTCGTCGGTGCCCCCGACGACGAGACCCTGTTCTGTGGCGTGGCCATCGGCAAGGCCGACTGGGACAAGCCGGTCAACGACCTGGTGGCCGACCGCATGCCCCTCGACGACTGGGCTACTTGGGTGAAGTAGCCGGGGCACTACGCTCCGGTCATGAACCCACATCCCACCGACTTCAACCGGGTCATGGATCTCGAGCAGCACGGGCCCGACACCTGGGTCGGGCTGAGCCCTCAGTACCGGTGGGGACGCATCTACGGTGGGCAGGTGGTAGCCCAGGCCCTCTGGGCGGCCCTGCAAACCGTCGACGAGGAGTTCGAGACCCACTCACTCCACGCCTACTTCATACGGGGCGGCACCCTGACCGAACCGGTGCGCTACGAGGTCGACCGGCTCCGCAACGGCCGCAGCTTCTGTACCCGAGCCGTTGTGGCCCGCCAATCGGGGGGCGCCATCCTTCACCTCTCGTGCTCGTTCCAGAAGGCCGAGGAGGACGCCGAGGTCCAAACCGCCCGCATGCCTCTGGCCCCCAACCCCGAGGATGCCCGGCCCAAGCCCGACGACTGGCCGTGGATCATGGAACGTCGACCCCTCGACAGCTACCCCGGAGCGGGCCAGTCGATGGGCTGGGTCAAGATCATCGACCCCATGCCCGACGACCCCCGCCTCCACATCGCCGGGCTCGCGTTCACCTCCGACACCGTGCAGTTCACCGCCGCCCGCTCGATCCACCCCCTCCAGGTACCTCAGGAGCAGTACAACGACAAGTTCATGGGCGCCAGCCTCGACCACGCCATGTGGTTCCACCGTCCCATCCGGGCCGACGAGTGGCACCTCTATCAGTGGGACTGCCATGGTCTCACCGGGGCCAGAGGCATGACGGTGGGCAATCTGTTCTCGGCCGACGGCACCCATGTGGCCTCGATCGCCCAGGAAGTCCTGCTCCGCGAACGCCGGGCGGTCTGACGAAGCGGCACCTGGCCCGCGTCACGCCAGCCGCTGGTCTACTTCCCGTGGCTGGTGGCCCGGTTCGAGGGGTTGGGCGGAACGGTCACGTTGGGCATGGTCGCCGCGCTGGAGCCGGTCGAGGGCGACATCGTGGTGAATTGCTCGGGACTGGGTTCCCGCGAGCTGGCGGGTGACGACTCGATCTGGCCGAACGCCGGTTCTGGCTCAGCTGAGGTCGGGCGCTCACCCTTGGGCCACAAGTGGGCGGCACGAAAGGGCGCGTCGGGCATCGCGACCCGCTCACCGGCCGTCAGTCGCGCCACCCACATGACAGCTCCCGCTTGATGGATGGTGATCTCCCCTTCGTGACCCCGACCCGACGCCACGGGCACCAGGCCATCAGCGGCCAGCAGGTCGCTGGCATCGAACTGCTGGTACCCGGGCTCGATGCCGGCCTCGTCGGGAACCACCCACATCGGCACGAAGTGCACCGGCTCGGTGGTGCTGTGGTTCATCTCCGAGTGCCGGATCCCCCGGCCGGCAGACATCCGCTGATCCAGGCCCGGGACGATTACCCCGTGGTTGCCTTCGGAGCCACGGTGTTCCAGCAAACCGGAGAGCACCCACGTCACAATCTCCATGTCACGGTGGGGATGAAGGCCGAAGCCAGCCCCGGGCGCCACCCTGTCATCGTTCGAGACGATGAGCAGACCGTGGCCGACCTGCCGGGGGTTGTGGCAGCTGTCGAGCCAGCCCAGATCGGTGTGGAATCGCTGATCCGGGGGCCGGAGCTCGATACTCGAGACGTTCATTGCCTATGCGACCATTCTCGGGCTCGATCCATTCCCGGAAACTTGCAGATGCAATCGATACCCTCGATCTCGTGGCCCAACCCCATCCATCGCCCTCTCGACTCTCCGCCTGGCGGGCCTTCCTCGGGGCCCACGCCGCGGTCATCGAAACACTCGACTCCGAGCTGCGGTCCACCCACTCACTCCCTCTGACCTGGTACGACGTGCTGGTCCAGCTCAGCGAGGCCGATGGCCGCCTACGCATGAGCGAGCTGGCCAACGCAGTCCTGCTCACCGGGTACAACTGCACCCGGCTCGTCGACCGCATGGTCACCGCCGGCCTGGTCGACCGCCGGCCCGACCCCGACGACGCCCGAGTCCGCTGGGCCGTCCTGACCGAATCGGGCCACAACCTGCTCCACTGCGCCGCACCCACCCACATGCAGGGAATCCAGCGCCTCTTCGCCGGTATCGTCGAAGACGACGCCGAGGCTGACCGTCTCACCGCGCGGTTCACCGCTATGGGTGACGCGGCCCGGCAACCCCCGCCATGACCTCCCCCCCCGCTCCTTCCCCGCTCACCGTCGACGCTTTGATCGAACGCGTCGACCAGCTGCCCGCGGCCGAGCGCCGCCGGTTCCGCAAGCGGCTGCGTGGGGTCGAGAAGGTGGACAAGGCGGAACGTCAGGCCCGCATCCTCGCCACCATCGCCCGCGACCTGGACGACCTCGCCGCCGGCGGCCCAACCGTCCGCGACGAGGCACGAGCACAGGCGCGAGCGGCCAACCACCTCGACATCACCTACCCGGCCGAGCTTCCCATCACCGATCGCCGCCAAGAGTTGCTCGACACCATCCGCGACCACCAGGTCGTGATCGTGGCGGGCGAAACCGGCTCGGGCAAGAGCACCCAGCTCCCGAAGCTGTGCCTCGAGCTCGGTCGGGGGGTCGATGGCCTGATCGGCCATACCCAGCCCCGGCGGATCGCGGCCCGATCCATCGCCGAGCGGGTGGCCGAGGAACTGGGCGGCCAGGGCACCCAGGTCGGTGGCGTGGTCGGCTACCAGGTCCGGTTCACCGACGAGGTCTCGGACCGCACGATGGTCAAGCTGATGACCGACGGCATCCTGCTGGCCGAGGTCCAGCGTGATCGCCGGCTCAGCCGCTACGACACGATCATCATCGATGAGGCCCACGAACGCAGCCTCAACATCGACTTCCTCATGGGATGGCTCCACCAGCTCCTCCCCCAGCGGCCTGACCTCAAGGTCATCATCACCTCGGCCACCATCGACACCGAGAAGTTCGCCCGCCACTTCGGCCCGGCCATCGGGATGGAGGCGGCCCCCATCGTCGAGGTGTCGGGCCGCACCTACCCGGTCGAGGTCCGCTACCAGCCCCTCGATCCCGCCGAAGCCAACCAGCCGGGCCCCGCCCGCGATCAAGACGAGGCCATCTGCGACGCGGTCACCGAGCTCTTCACCGAGGGCTCGGGCGACGTACTGGTCTTCTGTTCCGGGGAACGAGAGATCCGCGACGCGGTGGACGCGCTCACCGAGCTCGAGCTGCCCAGCACCGAGATCCTCCCCCTCTTCGGCCGCCTGTCAGCCTCAGAACAGCACCGGGTGTTCGCTGGCCACAAGGGTCGGCGGGTGGTGGTGGCCACCAATGTGGCCGAGACCTCGATCACGGTGCCCGGCATCCGCTATGTCGTCGATCCCGGGGCGGCCCGGATCTCCCGGTTCAACCGGCGCACCAAGGTCCAGCGCCTACCCATCGAGGCCATCTCCCAGGCCTCGGCCGACCAGCGATCGGGCCGGTGTGGACGCATCGGGCCCGGGATCGCCATCCGTCTCTACACCGAAGACGACTTCGACGGGCGCGACGAGTTCACCGAACCCGAGATCCGACGCACCAACCTGGCCTCGGTCATCCTCCAGATGGCCGCCCTGGGCCTGGGCGATGTCGAGGCCTTCCCGTTCGTCGACCCACCCGACAAACGGGCCATCCGCGACGGAGTCGCCCTGCTCGAGGAGCTCGGAGCGCTGGGCCCGGGCACCCAGGAGAACCGAATCACATCCTTGGGCCGTCAACTGGCCAAGCTCCCGGTCGATCCCCGCATGGCCCGCATGCTCGTGGAGGCCGACCGGTTGGGTTGTCTCCACGAGGTGCTCATCATCGTGGCCGGCCTGAGCATCCAGGATCCCCGCGAACGGCCCACCGGCAAGGAACAGCAGGCCGCCCAGCTCCACGCCCGGTTCACCGACGACGACTCCGACTTCATCGGCTGGCTGAACCTCTGGGAATACCTCCACACCGAGCGCCGGGCCCGCAGCTCGAACCAGTTCCGTCGCCTGGTCCGCGATGAGTACCTCCACTACCTCCGGGTCCGCGAGTGGCAGGACGTCCACACCCAGCTCAAGCAGGTGTGCCGCGAGCTGGGGTGGCGCGAGAACGCCCAGACGGCCGAACCCGACTCCATTCACCAGGCCCTCCTGTCGGGGCTCCTCTCCCAGGTGGGGGTGAAGGATCCCGACAGCTTCGAGTACCGCGGCGCCCGGGGAGCCCGCTTCGCCATCGCCCCCGGCTCGGTGTTCTTCAAACGCTCGCCCCGTTGGGCGATGGCCGCCGAGCTGGTGGAGACCAACCGTCTGTGGGCCCGCGGCATCACCCGGGTCAGGCCCGAGTGGATCGAGCGGGCCGGCGAGCACCTGCTGAAACGCAGCTACGGAGAAGCATGGTGGAGCCAGGACCAGGGCGCCGCCCTCGTCCACGAGTCGGTGACGATGTACGGCCTGCCCCTGGCCACGAACCGCACCGTACAGCTGGGACGGATCGATCCGGAGCTGGCCCGCTGGCTGTTCATCGTCCACGCCCTGGTGGGCGGCGAGTGGGACAGCCACCACGACTTCGTGCACCGGAATCACGACCAGATCGAGGAGGCCAAGGAGCTCGAGGCTCGCTTCCGACGGGGCGACCTGATGATTGGACACGAGGCGCTCATTGCCTGGTTCGACGAACGCCTGCCCGACGACATCACCTCGACCCGCCACTTCGACCGTTGGTGGAACCGGGTCCGCGGCGACACCCCTCACCGGATGGAGCTCACCCTCGACGACCTGATCACCGCCGGGGACGACATCGACCACGACGGGTTCCCCGAGACCTGGCACCACGGGGACCTCGAACTAGCCATCACCTACCAGTTCGACCCTGGGGGTGAGGCCGACGGGCTCACCATCGAGATCCCGGTCGACTCGCTCACCCGACTCACCGACACCACCTTCGCCTGGCTGGTCCCCGGGCTGCGTTCCGAACTCGTCACCCATCTGATCCGGTCCCTGCCCAAGCCAGTCCGCCGCAACCTCGTGCCCATTCCCACCACGGTCGAAACGCTGATGGACCAACTCGATCCCGCCGACGGAGACCTCATCGAAGTGCTGCGCCGCGAGCTGACCCGCGCCGGGGGCGAACCCATACCGCCCGACGCCCTCAGCCTCGACGTCCTCCCCGCCCACCTGCGCCCCCGCTACGACGTGATCGGTGATGACGGAGTGGCCATCGCCGAGGGCACCAGCCTGGTCGCCCTGGCCGACCTGCTCGACCAGGAAGTCCGCACTTCCCTGGCCGAGGGCGGTCATCCCCTCGAACAGCACGGCCTGACCACATGGAGCATCGGCGAGCTACCCCGAACCATCGAGACCGAAGGGGTGGGTCACAAGGTCACCGCCTACCCATCCCTGGTCGACGACGGCGACTCGGTGGCGGTCCGGATCCTGCCCACCGCCGACGAACAGGCCGACGGCATGTGGAGCGGCACCCGGCGGCTCCTCTTACTGAACCGGCCCTCCCTGTCCAAGGCCCTGCGTCGCCTGCTCACCAACGAGGTGAAGCTGACCCTGATCACCAGCCCGTACCAGTCACCTACCGCCTGGTTCGACGACTGTCTGGGCGCCACCATCGACGACCTCCTGGTCGACGCCGGTGGCCCGGTCTGGAACGCCACCACTTTCGGGGCCCTCCTCGACCGAGCCCACCGTGAACTGCCCCAACGGGTGGAACGGGTGGCCGGTCAGTCGATCGAGGTCCTGGCCGAGCTGAAGACGGTCGAGACCCGACTCGACCACCTTCCCTTCGAGCGCTTCGGCCCGGCCATCGACGACGGTCGCAACCAGCTGGGCCGACTCATCTACCCCGGATTCCTGACCGGTTTGGGAGCCGACCGGCTCACCGACCTGGCGCGCTACCTCCGGGCTCTGAACCATCGGCTCGAGAAGCTCCCCGACACCCCCGACCGGGATCGGGCCGCCATGAGCCGGGTCCGTGCCCTCGAGGTCGAGTTCGACCGATTGGCCGGATCGCTGGCCCCGAGCGCGGCCGTCGAAGAGGTGGGCTGGATGCTGCAGGAGTACCGGGTCAGCCAGTTCGCCCAGCACCTCGGCACCCGGGGCTCGGTGTCGGAGAAGCGAATCACCAGGGCGATCGCCGCCCTCTAGAGGGAGAGGCCTACAACGCCCGGGCCGCGCCAGACGAGCATGCCCAGGTCAACCTCGCCGGCTACGTGAGCCGCTTTGGGACCCCCAAGCAACGGTGCCCTTCAACACCGGCTGATCGGGGAAGACAGATCGACTCCTACTCGACGTAGCCGATGTCCTCGGCTTGGATGCTCGAGAGCTCGAAGGTCGATGCACCGAAGTTGGCCAGATTCTCCGGCACTGCGGTGAACGACTGACGACGGTAGATCGGCAGGGTGTGCACATGCTCCCAGATCAGGCTGTCGGCTCGGTTGATGAGATCGATCCGGGTTTGGATGTCGGTCTCGGTATCGATCTGAGGGATCAACTCCTCGAGCGCGGGAATCACGAGCCGAGCAAAGTTGGAGTCGCTGGGCTTGGTCGAGCCCTCGCTGGCGGCACCGTAGATTTGTCGGACGTTGCGCATCGGATAATTGGTGCCCTGCCAGGTGAAGGCCACGATGCCGAACGTTCCACCGGTCAGCGTCGAGACGAAGTCGTCGGTCGGAGTGGGGATCAGGTTCAATTGGATCCCCACGGCGGCCAGGTTGGACTGGAGTAGCTTGCCCTCGTTCTCGGAGGTGGGCACCCCGGTCAGCATGGCGTACTCGACGACGAGCGGGGTGCCGTCCTTCTCACGGAATTTGCCACCCTCGGGCAGCACCCAGCCAGCCTCATCGAGTTGGGCCATGGCGGCCTCGGGGTCGTAGGCGAAGTCACCGGCGTTGTCGACATAGCCCTGCTGACCCGGCATGAAGAAGTGGTTGCCGAGCATCAGCTGTTCGGCATCGACGGGGAGCCCGGCCAAGTCGGACTGGGCGATGGCTTCCCGGTCGGTCGCCTTGACGATGGCCTGACGGACGGCCTGTTCTTGCAGGAGGGTATTCTCAGAATTGAAGGTGAAGTGACGCCACTGGAGCGAACCGGCGGTTCGAATCTCGCCGTCGGGCCGGTTCTGGGCCAGGGTCAGGGAGTTGGAGTCGATCATGGTCTCGACCACGTCGACCTCGCCGTTGGCGAAGGCCTGGACGTCGGCCGGGTTCTGCAGCTCCTCGAAGCTGACTGAGTCGAGCAGGGGCGGTTCACCCCACCAGTTCGGGTTCGGTACGAGCGTGAGGATGCGCTCGGCCTGGTTGAGGCCGTCGAAGGCGAACGGGCCGGTGTGCCAGTCGGGGTTGAAGTCGGTTCCGGCCCATGCCCCGTTGAAGGTAGTGGCGTCGACCATTCCCTCGGCCGGGTACACGGTGCTCAGGGTGGCGGACCAATCGGGATAGGGACCCTGGAACGTGATGATGACCTGGGTCGGGCTGTCACCCTGCTCGATCGAGGTGATCTGGTTGAAACCGTCGGTCGAAGTGCAGTTGAAGTCCTCCTGCTCCCCGTTGCAGGCAGCCCACATCGCGTGGTAGTCCTCCCAATCGATGACGTCGCCGCTGTTCCACACGGCGTTGGGATTCAGAGTCAGGGTGATGACCAGGGGATCGGGTTCGGTGATCTCGTAGCTCTCGACGAAATCGGGATCGGGTTCGAAGCTGGCGTCCTCGGCGTAGATCCAGTTGTTCGGCATCACGAAGCCGTCGATGCGGTCCAGCGGGACGGTGTTGCCATCGACATTCAGACCGTTCCAATTGCTCGGCAGCAAGGAGACGGCGAACCGGAGCTCACCGCCCTGGACCAGTTCGCCACGAGGAACCGGGTTCAGGTCACTCAGGGGCAGCTCGCCGCCGGTGTTCTCGTCGGATTCCGCCCCCTGGGCATCGGATTCCGTGCCCTGGGCATCGGATTCCGTCCCCTGGGCATCGGATTCCGCCGCCTGGACATCGCCCCCATCGCCGTCACTGCCACAGGCAGCAGCAACCAATGAGAGAAAGGCCAGCAAGGCCAACGCATGGAGTAGTTTGCGCATCTCGTAGGGTCTCCTTGTCAGGGTTTGAACACTATTGGTCGGCAAATAAACGGGACGGCCACAAGGCCATGATGAAGACACAGCAGCCTTCGCCTGGTAGGCGGTCCCTGACTTTCCGCAGCACTCTAGCTCTCGCAGGAGGTCCAAGGAGGCGGAGGCGGCTTCTCGCGTGAGACCGACACGAAATCGTTGTCAGAAGACGGCACGGGCCGTCGGATACCAACACGCCGTCTGCCGTTCATCGGTGATCTCGGTGATCATCGGTGATTCGGTTCGACAGAGCGCCTGGTCGGGTTCGCTCAGCGTCTTGAAAAGGGGGCACCGGGTGTGAAAATGGCAGCCTGGGGGCGGATTGGCGGGCGACGGGAGGTCGCCGTCCAATGGGATACGGTGTCGGGCCCGTTCCTGGTCGGGATCGGGGACGGGAATCGCCGACAGTAGGGCCTGGGTGTAGGGGTGCTCGGGATGATCGAAGACGTCGCCGACGTCGCCGACCTCGACCAGGCGCCCCAAATACATGACAGCCACACGGTTGGCGATGTGACGGACAACCGAAAGATCGTGGGCCACCATCAGGTACGCCAGACCCAGACGGGCCCGGAGCTTCTCGAGCAGGTTCAGCACGCCGGCCTGGATCGAGACATCGAGGGCCGACACCGGCTCATCGAGAACCAACAGCTGCGGCTCGAGAGCCAGAGCGCGGGCGATACCGATTCGCTGTCTCTGGCCACCGGAGAAGTTCAGGGGGTAGCGGTTGGCGTGGGCTGCTTCCAGCCCGACGAGATCGAGCAGTTCCCGAACCCGGTCTTCGATCAGGTGTTTGGGATGACCGTTGTGCTTGAGCGGCTCGGCCAACGTGTCGAAGATCGGCATGCGGGGATCGAGTGACGCCATTGGATCCTGGAACACCACCTGGAGATCACGACGGACCTCCTTGCGCTCCTTGCGATCGAGGGAGGCCGCATCTCGCCCCAGAACGACGATCCGGCCCGCTTCCGGTGCCTCCAGATCGAGGATCTGCATCAAGGTGGTTGTCTTGCCGCAACCCGACTCGCCGACGAGACCGAGGGTCTCGCCTTCCCGGACGTCGAAGCTGACCCCATCGACGGCCTTGACCGTTCCCACCCGCCGCTTCAGCACCGCCCCTCTGGTCAGCGGGAACGTCTTGACCAGTCCGTTGACGGTCAGCACCGTCGAGCTGATGGAGCGATCGACAGGCTTCTTGGCCGCAGCTACCTCGACCGCAACCCGACGAGCCCGCTCGGCATACGGATCACCGCCGCCAACGATGAAGTCGATCCGGTGACAGGCCGCATGATGGTCCGGATGGTCGGTTGGCAACAGTGGCGGTTCGACCGTACGACACTGGTCATCGGCGATGGGGCAACGGGGCACGAATGTGCAACCGGAGGGCAGGCTGAGTAGCGACGGCGGGTTGCCCTCGATTGGGGTGAGAGGCTCATCCGAGGATCGGTCGGGGCGGGGCAGTGATCCCAACAGCCCGATCGTGTACGGCATCCGACTCCGGTAGAAGAGATCGGAGGACGAGCTGTGCTCAACGATCCGTCCGGCGTACATGACGGCCACATTGTCGGCCAAGCCTGCCACGACGCCAAGGTCGTGGGTGACCATGATCACCGCAGCATCGGTCTCGCGCTGGGCCGTCCGGATCAGATCGAGAATCTGGGCCTGAATCGTGACATCCAGTGCGGTGGTCGGCTCGTCGGCGATGATCAGATCGGGATCGTTGGCGATGGCCATGGCGATCACGACGCGCTGTCGCATCCCGCCCGAGAACTCGTGGGGGAAGCTCTTGCTCCGCACCTGGGGGTTTGGGATGCCGACCAATTCGAGCAACTCCAACGCTCGAATTCTGGCATCCCGATTCGACAGCCGGCGATGGACCTGCAGGGCCTCGACCAGCTGATCGCCGATCGAGTACACGGGAGTCAGCGCCGACAGCGGATCCTGGAACACCATGGCCATCTGCAGGCCCCGAACCTTCGACATCCAGCGGTCGTCCTGTCCCAGCAGCTCGGTTCCGTGCAGCTTGACCGAGCCCTCGAAGCGCGCCGACTCGTCGAGCAGGCCCATCACCGACATCGACGTCACGGATTTGCCGGAGCCGGACTCGCCAACCAAACCCAGGACCTCGCCAGAGTCGATGGTGAAGTTCACACCCCGAACGGCGTGAACCACTCCATCCTCTGATGGGAAGCGAACATGCAGGTCGCGGACCTCCAGTACCGGTGTCTGGGCGCTCCGGGTCGGCAGGGCGGTTTGGTCAGAAACCGGTGTCGGCGTGTCCTCGACCGGAGCGGTCATGCCTTGCCTCCGGATTTGGAAGAGGGATCGATGGCGTCACGAAGGGAGTCGCCAACGAAGTTGATCGAGAGCAGGGTCAGAACGAGAACGGTGGCCGGGGCCAGGAAGACCCAGCCAGAGGTGGTGGCTCTCGGCGCCCCCTCGGCCAACAGGGTCCCGAGAGAGGTGTCCGGCGGCTGAACACCGAAGCCGAAGAACGACAGAATCGTCTCGGCCATGACCGCCCGGACGATGCCGAGTGTGAAGTCGACGATCAGGTACGACGAGATATTGGGGATGATGTGCTTGAAAATGATGACCCAGCTCGGGACTGACATGAACTTGGCGGCGTTGATGTAGTCGAGGGAGACGACCGACTTGGTCATGGCCCTCACCACCCGGGCAGACAACATCCAACCGAACCCGGCCAACAGGACGATGAACATGGTCAAGGAGCCTCGACTCCCGGCAAACTGCTGAGAGATGATGGCGATCAGCAGAAACGACGGAATGACCAGCAGAAGGTCGACGATCCACAGGATGGTGCGGTCGACGACCTTGCCGTAGTAGGCCGCCACCGCTCCGATGACAGCCGAGAGGAAGACCTGGATCGTCGCCACCCCGAATCCGATGACCAACGACTGGCGCAGGCCCCGGAGGGTCATGGCGAACACGTCGCGACCGCCCTGTGTGGTACCGAACCAATGGTCGGCGCCGGGACCGGTCAGGAAGCTGGTGGTGTCGACTTCGTCGTAGCTCCAGCGGGCGATCAAGGGGCCGGCCAAGGTCAGCAGCAGGATGAAGGTGACGCCAGCAACCCCGATCTTGGCGCTCAGCGGACGCCAGAACCGTCGCAGGACCAGTTGGGTACGGGTCAGGTGAGACGCCACGGCCTCGTGTTGGTCCACGGTCGGATCGGTATTGGGCGGCGGGTCTTCGGCCAGATCGGTCATCGTCCTCCTAGGTCCGGACCCGAGGATCGACGGCCGCGATCAGGATGTCGGACAGGGTCGCTCCGGCCAGAACGCAAACCCCGGAGAAGGCGGCGGTGGCGGTGATGCCGTTGATGTCCTGGCGTTGAATGGACTGCACCAGGTACTCCCCCATCCCATGCCACCCGAACAGGGTCTCGGTCACGGCGGCTCCGGTGAAGATGGTGGCGACATCGAAGGCAAAGAAGGTGGCCATGGGAATGATGGCGTTCCGGAGGGCATGGCGGCGGACGGCCAGCCCTTTGGGCAATCCCTTGGCCCGGGCCGTGCGCACGTAGTCGGCGCCGAGAGTGTCGAGCATGAGGTTGCGCTGGTAGCGGGAGTAGACGGCGATCGAGAAGACCGAGAGTGACACTGTTGGCAACAACAGGTGTTGCATGCGATCAACGAACCCGGCCCCGAAGTAGTCGCCGGTCTTACCGGTCTCGCCGATGAACTCGAAGAACTGGGTACCGGTCGCCTGATTGAACTCGGTGGCCAGGATCTGCAACACCACCGCGAACACCAGAACCGGTGTCGAGATGGCCACCAGTGATACCACCGACACCACATGGTCGGTCGCCGAGTACTGCCGAACCGCGGTCCAGGCCCCGACCCCAACCCCGAAGACGATGCCGACCAGAGTTCCCAGGGTCACCAGTCGCACCGAAACCCAGGCCCGCACGCTGACCAGATCGTTGACGCTCTCACCCTTGGGGGTGGAGCCCCAGTCCCAGTCGGTAACGACGGCGTCGAGCCACCGCCCGTAGCGAACAAGAGGACTCACCTCAGGGTTGATGTTGTACTGGTTCAGGGTGTTCTCGACGGCCTGGCGATTGACGTTGGGGTTGGTCAGGTCCAGATTGGCCGTCGGGTCGAGGGTCACCGAAGCGATCAGATAGGCCATAGACGTGGCGAAGAACAACAAGATCAAGTAGTTCAGTAGTCGCCGTAGCACAAAACCCAGCACCTGGTACTCGTCCTTCCCGGCCGTTTGGCTCGGATCAGACGGTACACCGCCCGGGCCCTCACTCGCATACGAGCGCTGGAGACATCAGACCGGTGATATCAGCGCCCCTCCACCTGCCCGGCAGCCAATCGAGCCTCTCTCACGCACCCTGCCCGACGCCATCGCAGCCGCATTCCCCGACCACAACGCCACGGTTGGCTCGTCACTCCCGGACCCCTGCTCGGAGCGAAGGTCGACCGCTGTCTCGAGCGGGTCTACTCGCCGGGCCGGATCCTCGCCCCCCTTCACCGCACGGGACCCGAAGGGGCGGGTCAGTTCGAGCCCATGCTCGGGCTGATACGACGGATGGGGCGACCCAGCTTCAACGAGCCATCTGTGGCGGCGAGGCTCTCTCCAGGTCCCGCGCTCTGAGGCGGGATCAGTCGAGGCTGGCGTTCGAGCGGTGGTAGCGCAGGATGATGTCGGGGTCGGGGGCCAAGGAGGTCCCCGGGTCGTGCTTGCCGTCGTAGTCGAGCTGGGCGAGCACGTGCCGCATGCTCTCGAGTCGGGCCTTCTTCTTGTCGTTCGACCGGACGATTGCCCACGGGCTGAACGAGGTGTGGGTCTTGGAGAACATCTCCTCCTTGTACCGGGTGTAGACGTCCCAGCGCTCCTGGGCCTCGGCGTCGACCGGGCTCAGCTTCCACTGCTTCAGCGGGTCCTTGCGCCGCGAGTCGAACCGCTGGGCCTGGACTTCCTGGGAGATCGAGAACCAGAACTTGATCAGCTCGACGCCGTCCTCGTACAGCATGTGCTCGAACTCGGGTACCTGCTTGAGGAACACCCGATACTGCTGGTCGGTGCAGAACCCCATGACCGGCTCCACGACCGCCCGGTTGTACCAACTGCGGTCGAAGAACACGATCTCGCCCGGGTTCGGCAGTTGTTGGGTGTAGCGCTGGAAGTACCACTGCCCCTGCTCGACCTCGGTGGGCTTGGCGAGGGCCGCCACCTTGGCGGTGCGGGGATTGAGGTGTTCGATGAAGCGGCGAATCGTGCCACCCTTGCCGGCCGCGTCGCGACCCTCGAACAGGATGGCCACCCGGCGACCCTCGATCTGCACGGAGCGCTGGAGCTTGACCAGCTCGATCTGGAGCCGCTCGAGCTCCTGTTCGTACCGGAGCTTCACCAACGCCTTGCGGACGCTGATCTTCTTGGTGTTGAGCAGCTCGAGCAGGCCCTCCTGGGTGTTCACCGCGGCGAGGTCTTCGGCGGTCAACCTCACCGACTTCTTCAGGGTCTTTCCGAGGAGCTTCTCCGCGTCGGTGAGCTGATTGCCCCCATTGCTGCTGGTGCTCATATCGGCCTTTCTCTCCACGGGTCCATCGACCCGTCGGCCCCAGGGAATGAGCGATTCAGCGCTGACCCTTCCAGGTGTCGTGGTCGACGACCGGGAAGCCAGCCTCCTTCCATCCCCCGAACCCGGACTCGATGTGGGAGACCTTGGGGAGCCCCATGTCCTTGAGCAGCTTTGCGGACAAACTTGTCCGCCCTCCGCCCGCTCAGTAGAGGACGAACTCGATGTCCTCGGCGAAGACGGGTTTGAAGTACGGCGAGTCGGGGTCGATCCAGAACTCGAGCATGCCCCGAGGGGAATGCATGGCTCCGGGGATGACGCCGTCGCGCTGGAGCTCGCGGATGTCGCGGATGTCCACCAACATCGCGCCCTCTTGCTCGACCCGGCGCTTGGCCTCGGCCGGTGAGTGGTTGTCGATCTCAAGGCGAGCCTCGTCGATCATCTGCTGCACGGACTTCTTGAGAGCCATGGGTGCCTCCGCGTTGGGTTCTTCCCCTGATGTTGCCTCACCGAGGCCAAGGCACCGAAATTGACGCGGAAACGGTGATCTGAGCACCCCGCTCAGCCAAGTTTCGGCTCTGGCCGGCCTTCAGCCGAAGTTCATGGCTCCGGGCATGCCGCCATCGACCACAATGGTCTGGCCGGTGATGGTGTCGGCACCACACAACATGACGGTGGCGGCCGCGATGTCCTCGGCACTTCCCACCCTGCCCAGCACAGCCTGGCGGCGGGCGCCTTCGGCCACCGCGTCAGGCAGCCGGTTGGCCATACGGGTGCCCTCGACCAGGCCGGGGGCCACACAATTCACCGCCACCTCGGGCGCCATGGCCACGGCCAGGCAATGGGTGAGGTGGATGAGGCCGGCCTTCGAGCACGAGTAGGCGATCGACGACGAGCCGGGGCTCAGTCCGCCCACCGAGGCGATATTGACGATCCGCCCCGAACCCGAGCTCTTCAGGAGACCGGCCAGGGCCCGACACAACAGGAACGGCCCTCGCAGGTTGGTCTCGAGAACTCGGTCCCAGGTGTCGCCGTCGAGCTGGTCGAGGTCGGGGAAGGGGATCCCGATGTTCCAGGCCGCGTTGTTGACCACGATGTCGCAGCGTCCGAACTCGGTCTCAACGAGGGTCGCCAGCGCGTCGATCGACATGGGGTCGCGCTGGTCGAGCGGGGCGGCCAACCCTCGGCGCCCCTGGGCCTCGATCTCGGCCACGACCTCGTTGGCCCCGTCGACATTGCCCACATAGGTGGCCACCACATCACAGCCCTGGGCGGCCAGGGCCCGGCCGATCGCACCGCCGATGTCGCCTGACCCGCCGGTCACCACTGCTACTCGGTCTTGGAGCTCCATCTCATTCTCCTTGAATCAGCCGGTTCCGTGGCGGAGCAGGCGGCCCGAGGGTAGTCCAGCGCCCCGGACCGATTTCGAGCAAGCTGTCCCGATGCTCGAACACCATCTCGACATCCCGACCACCGACGGCGCCATGAGCTCGTTCGTGGTCCATCCCGACGAGGGCGGGCCTCACCCCGTGATCCTCTTTCTCATGGACGCCCCCGGGTACCGCGAGGAGCTGCGCAACATGGCCCGCCGGCTCGCCAGCTCCGGCTACTACGTGATCCTGAGCCAGCTCTACTACCGCCAGGTGCACGAGTACAACGTCTTCGAGACCGAGGATCGCGACCGGATGTTCGAGCTCATGAGCGCCCTGTCGAACGACCTCGTCGACCAGGACGCAGCGGCCATGATCGCCCACGCCGACGCCGACCCGGCCGCCGATGCCAGCCGGATCGGCACGGTGGGCTACTGCATGAGCGGCCCCTTCGCCCTGTCAATCGCCGCCACCCACGGCGACCGGGTGAAGGCCGCCGCCTCCATCCACGGCGTGGCCCTCGTGACCGACAAGCCCGACTCACCCCACGCCCGACTGGGCAACATGCCCGGCGAGATCTATGTGGGCTGCGCGGAGACCGACGCCTACGCGCCACCCGAGATGATCGATGCCTTCGAGCAAGCCATCGCCGACACCGGCGCCAACGGCCGGGTCGAGTGGTACCCGGGCACCGAGCACGGTTTCGCCTTCGCCGAACGGCCCGTGTACGCGCAGGAAGCGTCCGAGCGCCACTGGGAGCGGCTCCATGCTCTGTTCCGCCGGAATCTCTGAACCTCGACGACCTCGACGCCCAACCACGACCCTCGCTCGAGGGCTCAGGGTTCAGGGTTCACTCAGCACAAGGCTCGGCGATCACGACCGGGATGTCACGATCGGTCTTCTGCTGGTATCCCCCGTAGCCCTTGTAGGTCGCGACGATCTGCGGCCAGAGCTCGGCCTTCTCCGCGGCTGACGCGGTTCGGGCCACCAGGGTGATCGGGCCGCGGCCATCGACGGGATCCACGGTGAACTCGGGATTGGCCACCAGGTTCCGGTACCAGTCCGGATCGCGATCGTCACCGCCCTTCGATGCCACGAACACAAAGGTGTCGTCGTGTTGGACCGGGGCCGTCAACATGACCGCTCGAGGGTGGCCCGAGGCGCGGCCGGTAGTGGTCACCTTGTAGACGGGCATGTTGCCCAACGTTCCACCGATTCGGCCACCGGACAGGTTGAGCAGGGTTCGGTGGACGAAGTTCATGGTCCGCAACCGGGTGTCTTTGATGTTGTCTACGAGGCTCATGGGCCCAGGCTACGGAGCATCGGCTGGAGCGCGGCGCAGACGTCGGTGGCCCCCACTCCTGGGCGGCCGAGGTTCCGCGGAACCGCCTCCTCTCCAGGCCCGGCCCACGGGAGGGCCCCGGCCACGACCAAGGGAAACTGCTGTCTACTCCAGCACCTCGGCCCCCGCGAGCTCGGCGATGCGGTCGCCGTCGTAGCCGAGCACGTCGGTGAGGATCTCAAAGGTGTGTTCGCCGTAGCACGGCCCTGCGTACTGGACGACCGCGGGTGTTCGCGACATACGAAAGCGCGACCCGTCGACGACGAAATGACCGGCCTTGGCGTGCTCAACCTCGACGAACTGGCCCCGGTGGGTGAGCTGGGGGTCGGTAACCAGCTCGGGTGAGTGCTGCATGATGTGGGCCGCCACCCCCCTCTCCTGGAGGGTCCTCATGAGCTGGTCGCCGTCGAGGTTGATCGTCCAGGCCTCGATCCGTTCGTCCAACTCGTCGTGGCGGGCGTGACGGTCAGCGAGAGACAGACCGGCCAGATCATCGGCGCCCACCTCGGTGGCCAGGGCGGCCCAGCCGGCATCGTCGGTACAGGCGATGGCGATCCAGCGGTCGTCACCCCGGGTGGCGTAGACGCCGTGGGGGGCCATCACCGTGTCGCGGTTGCCGGCCCGCTCCCAGATGCGACCGTTCACCGTGTTGTCCAGCAATGAGGGACCCATCAGGTGCAGGGCCGCCTCCGACTGGGAAAGGTCGATGTACTGGCCCCGGCCGGTGGCCCGGCGGTGCTCGAGGGCGCCCATGACCGCGCACACCAGCCAGCGGGGCGAGGTGTAGTCGGTGTAGGCGCTGTAGGGCCCACAGGGTGCCCGGTCGGTCCAGCCCACCGGGTAGAAGAAGCCGGAGATGGCCGCGGCCATGGTGCCGAAGCCGGCGAGGCGCGACACCGGGCCGGTCTGGCCCATCAAACAGCTCGACGCCATCACGATGTCGGGGCGCCGCTGACGGATGTCGTCGTAGGTCATCCCCCACTCACGCATGGCCCGGGGTGAGAACGACTCGAGCACCACGTCGGCCCAGTCGATGAGATCCCAGATGACATCGACTGCGTCGGGTTCCGACATATCGATGGCCAGGCCCTTCTTGCCGGCGTTCATGTTGTTGTAGATGCCCGACAGCTCGGGGTCGGCGACGTCGTCGGGGAAGGGCTGGAGGGTGCGGACGGCGTCGATCTTGTTGGCCGACTCGATGCGGATGATGTCGGCGCCGTAGTCGGCCAGCACCCTCGAGGCGGCCGGGCCGGCCATAGCCCACATGAAGTCGAGGATCTTGATGCCTTCGAGGGGCCGATCGGTGGACGGATTCGGCTCGGCCACCGCCACCGGCGGCTGGCGGGGGGCCTGGGCCAAGACCTCGGCGGTGTGCTCACCGATCCGGGGAGGTCGCCCCAGCTCCCCCAGCGGGGTCTCGGTGAACTTGGCGAACGAGCCCGGGTAGCGGATGGTGCCCTGATCGCCCTGGTCGACGTCCTGCCAGTACTCGCGGAAGGTCAGCTGCTGGCCGTTGACCACGTCGCTGGTGGTGGTGATGGGAACGATCAGGAGACGCCGGGAGATGGCGTTGGTGAGCAGTTCGTCCTTGGTCTTGGTGGCGAAGAAGTCAGTCAGCACCTGTTTGACCCTGCTGTACTCCTGGACCGACTCCTCGCCGCTGAGGAGCTGCTCGGTGTAGGTCAGCCAGTCCTTGGACCGGGTGGCTTCGTCGCAGAAGCCCTCCTCGTGCACCCAGTCCATGAGGTTCTGGGTGAAGGGCCCGAAGCTGGTGCCGAACAGGAACGACACCGAGGTGAAGCCGTCCTGGCACGGCCACATCAGCTGGATGTCGATGCCCTGGAGCGACACCCCGCCCGAGGTCCGCTGGGGTGGGGTCCCGCCCAAGGGAGTGGCCAGCGACATCGACTGGGTGCACTGGTTCATGCTCTGCTGGGCCGACAGGTCGATGAACTGACCGAGCCCCGACCGTGACTGCCGCTCGTAGAGCGCGATCAGGGCTGCGCCGGCCGCTTCGGAGGCTGCGTTGTGGAACGCCTGGGGCATCGTGCCGCCGGCCCGCAGCGGAGCCCGGTCGCCGTCGCCGGTCAGCACCATGTTGCCGGCCGACGCCTGAATCGTGATGTCGGTGGCGTGCCAATTGGCCTTGGGTCCGTCAGATCCGAAAGCAGTGATGGCCGCGTGGATGAGGGCCGGGTTGAGGGCGGCCAGCTCTTGGTAGCCCATGCCCATCGCATCAAGGGTTCCGGGGGCGAACGATTCGAACAGGACGTCGGCCCCGGTGATCAGGTCACGAAGCTGGTGGCGGCCGTCGTCGGTCTCGAGGTCGATGACCACACTGCGTTTGCCCCGGTTGTAGGCCCAGTGGTGCAGGGATCGCTCCGGGTCGATCAGGTCTGCCGCGAAGGGGGCCAGGCGTCGGGCCGACGACCCACCGGGCGGCTCGACGAGGACGACGTCGGCTCCCATCTGGGCCCAGATGAACGCGGCGAGCTGGCCACGTTCATCAGTCAGATCGATGACTCGATAGTTCGACAGCACGCGCCGCCACCCCCTCGGTTCGGTGGGGCGACGCTAGCAATCCTGGATCAAAGGCGGGAGGGGCGTATGAACACCATGTCGGCCACCCGTTCAGTGAAGCGCCAACCGGCAGGAGTGCGCACGAACCGGTCCTGGTATTCGCCGACGTACTTCGGAGCATCAGCCGGCGCGGGATGCTCGGCCGTACCGGTCTCGGAGTCGTGGCGGAAGTTCACCAGATAGCAGGTCCCGGTGGCCTGGTCCCCGTCGATGTCGATGACAACGTTGGTGCACAGGTGACGGGACTGGCGGCGGGTGACCCCCTGGCGCCGCAGGAACCCGGCCCGAATCTCATCGCGCCCGGTCATGACCACCCCTTCGGTGGAGCGCCAGACCGCGTCCTCGGTGAACAGATCGGCCATGGCCGCCGCCTCGCCACGATCGACGAGCTGGCAGTAGACATTGATCAGGCGTTCGCAGGCTCGTTCGTCGAGCAGGCGGGCGAGGTCATCGGATTGACCCATCATGCAGAAGCTCCGGGCGTGAGGTGGGCGGGCACGGTGATTCCCAGTTCCTGGCCGATCGGGGCGAACACCGGATTGACCGGGGCCAGAACGGCATCCAGCGCCCGGTTCATGAGCTGGAAGTTGCCGGCGCATCCCGCGGCCCGAACGGTGGCCGGCTCGCCGGCGACATCGAGCAGGCGTTGGCGGGCGACCGGAAGCTCATCGGTATCGCGAAGGACGAGGGCGTCGGTGAACTCGAGTAGGGGACGGCCCCATTCGAGCTGGGGGTCGACCCCGGCATCGACGATGCTGAGGAGATTGATGGGGCGGTTGGTCTTCTTGGCGCTCGCACGGAGCATGCCGGCATGGGCGAACAGTCAGTAGAAGCAGTCGTTGAGGCGCGACGTCCGGGCCGCCACCAGTTCCATCTGGGTGCGATGGAGATCCTTGCTGATGTCCATGTCGCCCATCTCATCGATCGAGAGATAGAGGGCCCCGTGGAGATCGAACTGGGCCTCGCTCTCGGCCGCCACCGCCGTCAGCGACCCGGGCGCCCCGGTTCCCACCATGGGCACGGCGGAATCGGTGATCGTCGCCTCGTCGACGACCTGGCGACTGGGCTCGCCGGGCTGGGCCGGCGGGAGAGGGCGCTCGGGCCAACCGATACCCAACAGGAAGGTGTCGACGGCGGCCAGGCGGGCCACGATGCCGACGATTTCGACATAGGTGAGGTGGCCGAGCCCGGCCGCCAGGTTGGCGTCGATCCAGTCGGGCCGGATGGTGGCCGGCTGGGCCGAGACTCTCCGAGCCGCAGCCGCAACGACCCCAGGGAGGCCGTGATCGCCGCGGTCGACTTCGGCTCGGGCTTCGCGGGCCACGGTTGCGACCCCAACCCGCTCCTCGCCGGTGAGCCAGGTACCGGGCCGGCCCAGCCGCTCCCACTCACGGTCGACACCGTCCAGGTAGGTCTGGGCGGGATTCAGTCGAGTCACATGGGCCAGACTACGACCCGACCCGATTCCGTGTCGGGGCGCGTGCGAAGACGAACGAGCAAGGGGACGACTGTTCGATGGCGATCGAGAGACTGCTGGTGGCCAACCGGGCCGAGATCGCGGTGCGGATCATCCAGGCCGCTACCGACCTCGGGATCACGACGGTGGCAATCCATGCCCAGGACGACGGCGCATCCCGCCACGTCGAACTGGCCGACTACCACGTGGGTCTGTCCGGCCGCGGAGCACCCGCCTATCTCGACATCGACCAGATCGTGACCGCCGCCACCGAGAACGGTTGCGACGCAGTACACCCCGGATACGGCTTCCTGGCCGAGAACGCCGACTTCGCACGGGCGGTCGAGACGGCAGGGCTGATCTTCGTCGGGCCGAAGCCCGAAACCCTCGACCTCTTCGGTGACAAGGCCACCGGCCTGGCCCTGGCCCGTCGACTCGACGTACCGGTCCTGGCCGGCACCGAGAGCCCCACCTCACCCGAGGCGGCCGGCGACTTCCTCTCCTCGTTGGGTGAAGGCGGGGCCGTCATGGTCAAGGCCACGGCCGGAGGTGGCGGCCGGGGCATGAGGCCGGTGGCCGCGCCAGACGAGCTCGAAGCGGCCATGGCTCGCTGCCACTCCGAGGCCCAGGCCGCGTTCGGCAACGGCGATCTCTATCTCGAGCGCCTCCTCCCCCGGGCCCGCCACGTCGAGGTCCAGATCGTCGGTGACGGCTCGGGAACGATCACCCATCTCTGGGAGCGGGGCTGTTCGGTGCAGCGCCAACGACAGAAGCTGGTCGAGATCGCGCCGGCCCCCGGTCTCGCACCGGCCGTGCGTGACCGCCTGATCGCGGCGGCCGTGGCCATGGCCGGCGAGGTCAGCTACCGGAGCCTCGGCACCTTCGAGTTCCTGGTCGACGCCACCAACCCCAGCGCCGAGGACGCCGAGTTCGTGTTCATCGAGGCCAACGCCCGCATCCAGGTCGAGCACACTGTCACAGAGGAGATCACCGGAATCGACCTGGTGGCCGCCCAGCTCCGCCTGGCCGGGGGCTCGACCCTGGCCGACGTCGGGCTCGACGGTGACCCGCCTGCCCCTCGGGGCACCGCAGTACAGGCGCGGGTGAACATGGAGACGATGGACGTCGAGGGCCATGTCCGGCCCACCGGCGGCACCCTCACCACCTTCGAGCCGCCGGCCGGGCCTAGCGTCCGCACCGACACGTTCGGCTACTCGGGGTACACCACCAGCCCCAGCTACGACTCCCTCCTGGCCAAGGTCATCGGCCACGCCGTCGACACCGATCCCGCCATTGCCCTTGGCCGGACCGCCCGGGCCCTGGCCGAGTTCCGCCTCCAAGGTGTCGCCACCAACCTCGGCCTGCTCGAGGCCATCCTGCGTCGACCCGAGGTCGCGACCGGCGAGATCCACACCACCTGGCTCGACGACAATCTCACCGATCTGCTCGCCGCGGCCCCCGACCGGTCCGGCGGTGCCAGTGCGGCCACCGAAGCGGCCGCCACTCCCACCGCCGGGGCCCGGCTCGACAGCGCCGATCCTCTCGGCGTCCTCGACCATGGTCGAGAGGTCGTACCCGTCGAGGAGGCCGGCACCCAGGTCGAGACGGCCCATGTCGAGGGCACCCAGGCGGTCGCCGCGCCTCTGCAGGGCACGATCATCTCCCTCGATGTCGGGATGGGCGATGAGGTCGCGGCCGGCCAACAGGTGGCGGTCATGGAGTCCATGAAGATGGAGCACGTCATCCAGGCCGAGGCCTCGGGAGTCGTGCGCCGCATCGACGTAGCGCCGGGTGACGCCATCTTCGAAGGTCATGCCCTGATCCACATCGAGCTGGGAGACGTGTCGGTGTCGGCCGATCTGGGCGACGACAACATCGACCTCGACTACATCCGGCCCGACCTCGCTGCGGTCATCGCCCGTCACGAGCTGGGCCTCGACGAACATCGGCCCCAAGCGGTGGCCAAGCGTCGCAAGACCGGCCACCGCACCGCCCGCGAGAATCTCCACCATCTCATCGACGACGACTCGTGGATCGAGTACGGGCCCCTCGTGGTCGCCGCCCAACGGAGCCGGCGCAAGATGCAGGACCTCATCGAGAACACCCCGGCCGACGGCATGCTGTCGGGGATCGGGTCCATCAACGGCAGCCTGTTCGACGAGGAGAAACGGACCCAGGCGGTGGTGATGTCCTACGACTACACCGTGCTGGCCGGCACCCAGGGCCACTTCAACCACTACAAGAAGGACCGGATGATGGAGCTGGCCATCGAATGGCGGCTGCCGGTGGTGTTCTTCGCCGAGGGGGGTGGCGGCCGGCCCGGCGACGTCGACAACCTCTCCCCCGCCGGCCTCGACATCCTCACCTTCAATACCTGGGGCCGCCTGTCCGGCACCGTGCCGATGGTTGGCATCACCACCGGCCGCTGCTTCGCCGGCAACGCCGTGATCCTGGGCTGCTGCGACGTGGTCATCGCCACCAAGGACTCGAACATCGGTATGGGTGGCCCGGCCATGATCGAGGGTGGCGGGCTGGGGGTCTACCGGCCCGAAGAGGTCGGGCCCATGGAGATCCAGGTCCCCAACGGGGTGGTCGACATCGAGGTCGAGGACGAAGCCCAGGCCGTCGAGGTGGCCAAGAAGTACCTCTCCTACTTCCAGGGCCCGATCGATGACTGGTCGTGCGCTGATCAACGCGAGCTCCGCCATGTGGTCCCCGAGAACCGGCTGCGTATCTACGACGTCCGCCAGGCCATCGAGATGATGTTCGACACCGACTCGGTGCTCGAGATCCGCAAGGGTTTCGGCCACGGCATGGTCACCGCCTTCGCCCGGATCGAAGGGCGGCCGGTGGGCGTGATCGCCAACAACCCCGCCCATCTCGGCGGCGCCATCGACAGCGACGCCGCCGACAAGGCCACCCGCTTCCTTCAACTCTGCGACGCCTTCGACATCCCCATCGTCTCCCTGTGCGACACCCCGGGGAACATGGTCGGCCCCGAACACGAGAAGGAGGCCTTGGTCCGCCACTGCTGTCGCATGTTCGTGAACGCGGCCAGTGTGACGGTGCCGTTCCTCACGGTGGTGCTGCGCAAGTCCTACGGCCTGGGCGCCCAGGGTATGGCCGCCGGCTCGTTCAAGACCCCCCTGTGGGCGGTGGCCTGGCCCACCGGCGAATTCGGGGGCATGGGCCTCGAGGGAGCAGTCAAGCTGGGCTTCCGCAAGGAGCTCGAGGCCATCGAGGACATCGACGAACGCATCGCCCTCTACGACAAGTTGGTGGCCCGGAGCTATGAGAGGGGGGCGGCCATGTCCACTGCCACCTTCTTCGAGATCGACGGTGTGATCGACCCGTCCGAGACCCGCCACTGGATCCTGTCGGGACTCAAGTCGGCCAGTGTTCCCTTCTGGCGCGACCGCGACGCCCCCAAGCGCCCCTGTGTCGACACCTGGTAACAGCCCGCAGAGCCCCGTAGGGGTCTGACCCCATTCCGGTACTCAGGTTCAACCCCCCAAACTTGAGGCGATTCGCGTTACCAGTGACGCGATCGGCCTCACAATGGCTAGGCCTGTTCGAAACCTCGGTGGAGATCGAGGTCGGTGACCCGGCGATCGTGCTGGGCCTGTTCCCACCAGGCCATGTGAACATAGTGATCGACCACCTCGTCGCCCAGGGCCGAGCGCAGCATGGCGGACCCGTCCAGGGCTTGACTCGCTTCCCGCAAATTGGCGGGCAGTAGGGGCAGCGCGTCATCGAGATAGGCATCGCCGGTGTGGGCTTCTGGAAGCTCGAGACCCGCTTCGATCCCGGCGATGCCCGCGGCCAGCAGGCCGGCGAAGGCCAGGTAGGGGTTGAGGTCAGCCCCACCTATCCGGCACTCGAACCGGGTGGCGGCCGTGCCCTCTCCACAGAGACGGAAGCCGGCCGTTCGGTTGTCGGGGCTCCACCCGACCGTCGTGGGGGCGAAGGTGCCGCTGACGAACCGCTTGTAGGAGTTCACGAACGGGGCCAGGAAGAAGGTGGTGGCCGCCGCATGGGTGAGCTGACCGGCCAGAAAATGGCGGGCTGTCGGAGACAAGCCGTGGGGGGCGCCGGCTTCGAGGAAGACGGGATGACCCTCGGGGTCGACCAGGGAGCAGTGCACATGACAGGAGGATCCGGCGAGGTCGTCGCGCCATTTGGCCATGAAGGTGACCGCCTGGCCGTGGTGGCCAACAATCTCCTTGACGGCGTTCTTGAGGATGACATGACGGTCGGCCATGGTGACCGGATCGGTGTAGGTGACGTTCAGCTCGAGCTGACCCGGCCCCCACTCTCCCTTGGTGTTCTCGACCGGGATTCCCGCCCCCTCGAGCCCCTGACGCATGGCCCGCACCACCGGCTCGTGCCGGGTGGAGGCGAGTACGTGGTAGTCCTCGATGTAGGAGCCGTCGACCTGAAGGCCGTGGAAGCCCTTGGCGTGGGCCTCACGGTAGGAGTCGGTGAAGAGGTAGAACTCGAGCTCGCTGGCCATGCGCGCCTCGAAGCCGAGAGCGGCCAGCCGCTCGACCTGACCCTGCAGGATGGCCCGGGGACTATGAGCCAGAGGTTGATGATGGTGGTCGAGTGCATCGGCCAGAACCAGGGCGGTTCCAGGCAACCAGGGCAGTGACCTCAGGGTCGGGAGGTCGGGCTGCATGACGAAGTCGCCGTACCCCTGCTCCCAGCTGGCCACGTCGTAGCCGGGGACCGGCTCCATCTCGATATCGGCAGCCAGCAGATAGTCGCAACCATGGGTCTCGGCGTGGGCCGACTCGACGAAGTAGCGGGCGGTGAAGTGCTTGCCGACCAACCTCCCGTAGAGATCGGGGATGGCCACCACCACCGTGTCGAGCTCACCGGTGGCGGTGAGGTCACGGACCTTATCGAGGCTGAGCATGCCGTCCATGCCCGCAGCATGGCACGACCCGAGCAGTGCTAGTGCTGCTTGGGGGCAGTGCTAGTGCTGCTTGGGGGCAGTGCTAGTGCTGCTTGGGGGCAGTGCTCTTGTTGAGCAGAACGAGTTCGCGCTCGAAATCGGTGGCGTCGTCGAAGTCCTTGTAGACGCTGGCGAACCGCAGATAGGCGACCTGGTCGAGCTCTGACAGGCCCTCGAGAACCAACACACCGATGCGTTCGGTAGCCGGGCTGCCCCCCTCGAGCCGGACGGTGTCTTCGATGCCGGCCACGATGGTCGCGATCTGTTCGTCGGACACGGGGCGGTTGTGGGCCGCGGCCCGCACACCGGAGGAGATCTTGCTGGCATCGAACGGCAGGGTCTGGCCCGACCGCTTGGTGACCAGGACTGGTTCTTCCTCGAGACGCTCGAAGGTGGTGAACCGGCGCGCGCAGGTCAGGCACTCGCGCCGGCGACGAATGGTTCGACCCTCGTCGGCGGTGCGGGAATCAACCACTCGGTCATCGACCGATCCGCACTCGGGACACTGCACAGGGTGCACGGTACCGCTCTGGGTGGCGATCCCACAGATAGACCGGTGTGGTTCGTATGGCGTGGCGCCCCATACCAAGGGCCGGCATCCGAAGGTGGAGATTGGCATCTCACCCACCCGCGGCGAGCTCGACCTCAGCATCGACCTGGGTCTCAGCCGGAAGGACCACGACACGGCCCGAAAGGGGCGTGCCGTCGATGGTCTGGCCGGGATCGACCACCCAACCCTGACCAGGTGCGTCCGGGGCCCCAGGGACGACCAGCACATCCCCGGGGCCACCTTGGACGGCCCGCAGCAGGATCGCTCCGCCAAGGGCGGCGGCGACCAGTACCGCCGCCACGAAGGCCAGCGTCACCTGCTGCAGGAACTGAGGGGTGGGAGAACTGGCCCCGGCCGGGGTACGGCCGGCCGAGGCAGACCACCCCTCGCCCTGATGAGCGGGGGTGGGGGCACCCCGACCGGCGTGCCCCTGCCGGCGGGGTGTGCCGCCGCCCGACGACGGGGCAGGGCGGCGAAGAACGGGTGAGGAAGGGATGTGAGCAACAGCGACCATGAGTGCAGTCTCCCGATGAGGTGTGACAGTCACCGAGATGACCGCCGACACAGGCGTAATGTCGAAACGTAGGGTGTGGATAACTGGCTCCCGTAGGAGACAGCACCACCGGAGCCTGGGAACGGACACCACAGGGGGTGCTCCGTCCCGGGCGCCGACCCACGCTCCGCAGGCGCCTCACAGGTCCCACGCAGGTCTGGCGATCCCGGGGCTGGCCCGGTGCAATCGAGCTCGCGGTATCCCCCGTGGAGGGGGAGGATCCACCCGGAGGCGGGAGCCAACTGCTAGAACACTCGTTCGAAGAACAGGTGTTCGCCGTACTCCCATCAGCATGCCCGAACAAATGTTCGCCGTCAACCACCTTTTCGAACAAATGTTCGTCTATGGTGTCGGCAGCACCATCGACCTGCGACAGTCCGCCAATCGGCGGCGACAGCACAGGAGGTCTGAACCATGTCCGATCATCAGCTCACCGGGCGCCAGCGCCAGATTCTCGAGACGATCGAGCAACACATGCGAGATCGGGGCTATCCGCCCTCGGTCCGCGAGATCGGCGAAGCGGTGGGGCTCACCTCTCCGTCCACCGTCCACTCCCACCTCGCCACCCTCCAGCGCGAGGGCTTCCTGCGCCGCGACCCATCCAAACCCCGGGCCATCGAGGTCACCTGGGACGCCACCTCCGGCGCCACGGTCGAGCGGCGCCCGGTCCGTCACGTTCCGCTGGTGGGAGAGGTCGCCGCCGGCACTGATGTGCTGGCCGAGGAGAACGTCACCGAGTCGGTTCCCGTGCCGGCTGACTTCACCGGCGAGGGGGATCTCTTCATGCTCCAGGTCCGGGGCGACTCCATGGTCGATGCCGGCATCCTCGACGGTGACTTCGTCATCGCCCGGTCCCAGGAGACGGCCCGCAACGGCGACATAGTCGTGGCCGGCATCCCGGGCGAAGAGGCCACGGTCAAGACCTTCGAGAAGCGCAACGGCCAGGTCATCCTGATCCCCGCCAACGAGCGCCTGTCAGAAATGGTGTTCGACCCCAGTGAGGTCTCGGTCTTCGGCAAGGTCGTCACCGTCATGCGTCGCCTCTGATCGGTACGCTCTCCCGGCATGGACCGAGCCGCCGTCAGCCAAGCCGCCTCCACTCTGCATCGAGCCCGGGCCCAGGGGCTGTTGCTCGATGACCTCGGCCCCAACGGGCCCGTCACCCTCGCCGAGGCGTACGAAGTGCAGGACGAGCTGGCCGAACTGACCGCCGATACGGTCGCCGGCTGGAAGATCGGCTGCACCGGTGCAGCCGCCCAGGAACTTCTGGGCGTCCCACACCCCTTCGGTGGACGAGTCTTCACCGGCCATCTACTGGAATCGGGGGCCGCCGTTGCCGCCTCCGCCCTCCAGCACCCGGCGGTCGAAGGCGAGATCGTCTTCGAGCTCGCCTCCGAGCTCCCGGCC
>JAAEMS010000145.1 GCA_024225275.1 Actinomycetes bacterium | reverse complement strand
GGCTCGCAGGCGGCGAGGTGAACATTGGCTACAACACCTTCCCGAACCATCGCGGCCGCGACCATGCCGTTCGAGCGCTTGGTCCACCAATCGAATGGATCGCAGAAGACGCCACGGTCGCCACGGCCGTGCTCTTGATCGACCCAGCGAATGAGCCGTCGATCGGTGTGGCCTGTCGAGCTGGCTTCGAGCAGTGCGGCGACGTCGAAGGCCAGCTTCTCTTCAAACGCGATCTTCGCCAGCGCTGATAGCCGAGCAACTCGTGGCCCGGTGGCGGCGGTCCCATGCCCACCACGCGGTTGGGGGGCGATGAGACCGATCCCGGCGGCCAGTCCCCACCGTTCGCCGATGCTGATCGAGATGTACAGCCCGTAGGCGACCAGCACGGCGGCGGTCAGCTCGCCGATCATGATCCGGCGTTGGGTGCCGGAGACGAGCTCGTCGACGTCGGCCTGGCTCGGGTCGTGGCGGGCGGCGGCGACTCGACGGTCGAGTGCGCCGGTGCTCAACGTGGCGTGGGGGGTCTGGGTTGGTGACGGCTCCCATGGGCCACCTAGCCACTTGACCGAGCTGGCAAGGATGGGCCGGCTCCAGGGATCAGATACTGTCGGTGGAATGTCGCAGCGGTTCGAGGGGCGCCTCTTTCAGTTCGATCGGTCTCAGGGCTACGGGTTCGTGCGCGATCCTGATGGCGGCCAGGACCTGTTCGTGCACGTCAACGAGATGGACGAGATCTCCAGGAACACCGCGTCTGGTGGGTCCCACCTCGAGTTCGAAATTGTCGACGGTGACCGCGGCCCCCGGGCAGTGGAGATCACCGTGGTTGACAGCGGTGAACAAGCCAGTGTCACCGAGTACCGCCAAGAGCTGACCGAACTGCTCATCAAACAGGTACCGGCCCTCACCGCAGGCCAGCTCGGCCAGGTCCGCGACGTCGCCACCGAGTTGGCTCGGGCCCGAAACTGGATCTCCTGAGCTCACCGTGGCGTGACTCCGACGGGTCAAGGGCTACCGCCAACTCCCAGCACCAGCCACCGCCCTCGAACACACCATCCAACCCAACCCGCCATCCAGCCTCGCTGTCACAGCCTGACCATGGAGCCCACCACCAGATTCCACGACCAACGGGTCAACCTTCGGCGTTCCCGGACCACGAAGATGGATCAACGATGCCCTGTAGCGGCCCGGCACGAACGGGTCCTGTGTCTCCTAGCCGGTCATGCCGAACCGATCGTACGCAGCCAAGCTCGCCCCAAAGGTCTGGACGAACTGCTACTACCACCCTGACACTGACCAGAGCTACGCCCCGAGACCGCCTGACCGGTTCCTGCTAGCGTCGTCGACATGCAACGACATGGCGGGTTTCTGGCTGTGTTGACCGTTCTCGCCGGCGGGTACACCAGCATCACCGGTACCGGCACCGGGTGCTGGATGACCGACGAGCCGGCCGCGTCTACGACTTCGGTGACGCCGACCACCAGGGTGAACCGCTCACCATGTTCGGTTGCGGCGCCAGCTCGCCTACTGGCCGCGCTGTCATGGTCGTGGCCGATCCCACCGACTCCACCGGTGGGTCGTATTGGGTGCTGAACACCAGCGGAAAGGTCCACAGCTACGGAACGCTGCTGTTCGGTGATCTCTGCGACCAGGCCCTGTTGCCAGGCGAAGTCCCATCGACGATGGCGCCCGCCCCTGACGCCGGCGGCTACTGGATCTTCACAATCTGGGAAGAGCCTTCGCGTTCGGAGGTGCGGGGCACTTCGATGACATGACGTACGGCGCCAAGCCCGAAGGCGAACAGTGTGGCCAGCCGTACGGCGCGAAGCCCCAAAATATTCTTGGTCTCGGTGTTAGCAGTCTCGATGATCGACTGCTAGCGTTGGCACTCGGCTGGTGAGAGTGCTGATGCATCGAGTTCTCGAGCACGAAGACCTCTGACCGGCTGGACAGCGTATCCACCCCCGAGTGTATTCCGCCCAGGAGGGCCGAAATGAACCTGCAGCCACTCGACGACCGTATCGTCGTCAAGCCGAGTGAAGCGGAGGCCACGACCGCTAGCGGTCTGGTGATCCCTGATACTGCGAAGGACAAGCCCCAGCAGGGCGAGGTTCTCGCGGTCGGTCCCGGACGTCGCTCAGAGTCGTCCGGCGAGCTGATTCCCATGGACGTCAGCGCCGGTGACACCGTCGTCTACTCGAAGTACGGCGGTACCGAGATCACCGCTGATGGTCAAGAGGTCCTGATTCTGACGGCGCGCGACGTGCTCGCCGTCATCAAGTGAGGTAGGAGAGTATGGCGAAAATCATCAATTTCGACGAAGAGGCCCGTCGCGGTCTCGAGAGCGGTGTCAACAAGCTTGCTGACGCCGTGAAGGTCACCCTCGGCCCCAAGGGCCGGAACGTGGTGCTCGACAAGAAGTTCGGTGCCCCCACGATCACCAACGATGGTGTGTCCATCGCCCGGGAGATCGAGCTTGAGGATGCCTTCGAGAACATGGGTGCCCAGCTCGTGAAGGAGGTGGCCACCAAGACCAACGACGTTGCTGGTGACGGAACCACCACCGCCACCGTGCTGGCCCAGACCTTGGTACGCGAAGGCCTCCGCAACGTGGCCGCCGGCGCCAACCCCATGAGCCTCAAGCGGGGCATCGAGGCTGCCGTGGAGGCTGCCGTCGACTCCATCCACAAGCAGAGCAAGGAGATCGACTCCAAGAGCGAGATCGCTCAGGTCGCCTCCATCTCCGCTGCTGACGAGGCCATCGGCAAGACCCTGGCCGACGCCATCGACAAGGTCGGCAAGGACGGCGTGGTCACCGTCGAGGAGTCCAACACCTTCGGCATGGACCTCGAATTCGTCGAGGGCATGCAGTTCGACAAGGGTTATCTGTCGCCGTACTTCGTCACCGACGCCGAGCGTCAGGAAGCGGTCCTCGAGGATCCCTACATCCTGTTCAACCAGGGCAAGATCACCGCGGTCCAGGATCTCCTCCCCGTACTCGAGAAGGTCATGCAGGGCGGCAAGCCCCTCCTGATCATCTCCGAGGATGTCGAGGGTGAGGCTCTGGCCACACTGGTCGTGAACAAGATCCGTGGCACCTTCAACTCGGTCGCCGTCAAGGCCCCGGGCTTCGGCGAGCGCCGCAAGGCCATGCTGGCCGACATGGCCATCCTCACCGGTGGTCAGGTCATCAGCGAGGACGTCGGCCTCAAGCTCGAGAGCGCCACCGTCGATCTCTTGGGTCGGGCCCGCAAGGTCGTCATCACCAAGGATGACACCACCATCGTCGAGGGTGCTGGTGACGGCAACGACGTGACCGGCCGGGTCGCTCAGATCAAGGCCGAGATCGACAACACCGACTCCGACTGGGACCGCGAGAAGCTCCAGGAGCGCCTCGCCAAGCTGGCCGGCGGTGTAGCCGTGGTCAAGGTTGGCGCAGCCACCGAGGTCGAGCTCAAGGAAAAGAAGCACCGCATCGAAGATGCTCTGTCGGCCACCCGTGCCGCCCTCGAAGAGGGTGTCGTGGCTGGTGGCGGTACCGCTCTCCTGCGGGCCCGCTCCGAGGTGGCCAAGGTCGTCAAGAAGCTCAAGGGCGACGAGTCGACCGGTGCCAACATCGTGCACCGTGCCCTCGAGGCCCCGGCCCGGCTAATTGCCGACAACGCTGGTCTCGAAGGTGCTGTCATGGTGCGTGCCGTCGAAGCCGAAGAGGGCCCCGTCGGCCTCAACGCTGCCACCGGCAACATCGAGGACCTGCTCAAGAAGGGCATCACCGACCCCGCGAAGGTGACCCGGGCGGCCATGCAGAATGCGGCTTCCATTGCCGCCCTGCTCCTCACCACCGAAGTTGTCGTCGCCGACGCTCCCGAAGAGGGCGGCGGCGGTATGCCGGCGATGCCCGACATGGGCGGCATGGGCGGCATGATGTGATCATCCCCTCGGGGAACTGATTTCTCTGACAGGACCGGCCCTCAGGGGCCGGTCCTGTTGGCTTTTTCGCCTCCTGGCGCGGTGATTCCAGAGGACAACAGCTCGGGTGGCGGCTCGCTCGAATGGGGGTCAGGAACCGTTAGCCTTCGGCCATGGACGATCGACTACCTCCGGATCCCACCAAGCTGCTCGAGCAGTGGATGGAATGGGAACGGGGCGAGACCTCACCGGGCCGGGTCATGAGCAATCTCAAGACCGGTGGTCTACGGGACCTGCTCGAAGAGCTCGCCGCCCAACGAACTGCCTGATCCCGGACTGCCTGATCCGATGACCGCGCCACGGTCGGGCCGGGGCGGTCCTCAGCACATTCCCCGGCCGCGACTGGTCGAGCAGGGAGGTCCTGCGCCCTGGGTCGACCTGGGCGACACCGAACGTGACCCCGATCTGGCCGCCGTCCGGTTCTCGGTGGCGCCGTTGGGTGGTGGTCGCTCCTTCACCACCGGCACCATCGACCGGACGCGCTCGGCTGTTCTCGTTCCGGTCTACGAGGAGGACGGCACCGTGCACGTGGTGTTGACTCGTCGGGCCTGGCACCTCCGGTCACATCCGGGCGAGGTCAGCTTCCCCGGTGGCCACTGTGACCCGGGTGAGACCCCGGTCGAGACCGCTCTTCGCGAAGCCCACGAGGAACTTGCCCTCGATCCCGGTTCGGTCGAGATCGTGGGTGAGCTGGATCATCTGGCCACCGTGTCGTCGGGTTCTCTGATCGTGCCCGTCGTGGGAGTGTTGCCGGGCCGGCCCGCACTGGTGCCGGCGCCCGACGAGGTCGACGCCGCCATCCACGTCCCCCTGGCGGAACTCCTGGCCCCGGAGGTCTGGCGTGAAGAGCTGTGGGACGCCCGTGAGTGGGCGGGCGAGGAGTCGGGCATCCAGCCGATCACCTTCTTCGAGCTCGAAGGCGACACCGTCTGGGGCGCCACCGCCAACATGCTGCGCGAACTCCTGGGCCGCACCACCGGTACCGGCGGCTACGACCCCCCCGGACCCTGACCCGAACCCCCCCCGCTCCCCGGCCCCCGCCTCCGCCCCGCCCCCGCTCCCGAAATTGGGCAGCTTGACCCACAAGAATTGTGGTCAAGCTGCCCCAGAAGAGGGTTGGTGGGGTTGCTACTTCGAGAGGGGGAGCCCGGAGTCGGCCCAAGCGATAACGCCGCCATCGACGTCATAGACCGACGCGAAACCCAGCTTCGCCATGAGTTGGCTGGTCTGCCCTGAGCGGTTCCCCGAGCGGCAGTACACGAGGTAGGGCACGTCGGTGTCGAGCTCGGCGAGGCGGTCGGCGAAGTCGGCCTCGTAGAAGTCGAGCATGATCGACCCTTCGATGTGACCCTCTTCGTACTCGTCGGGGGTGCGCACGTCGAGGATCACGAGATCGGTGGGGGGATCCTCGAGCAGGGCTGCCGCGTCATCGGCGGATACCAGGCTGAAGCCGTTGTTGGCGGCCGTTCCCTGGGGGGCACTGTCGGACCCACCCGACAAGGTGTCGCCGGTCGGACTGGACTCGGTGTTGGCATCGTCGCCGCAGCCACTCATCAGGGCCGTAGCCAGGACGAGAACCACGCAGGGGGCGAGGGTGCAGAAACGGCCGTTTCGTGTGGTCACATCCTCGATTCTAACAACAAGTTGCTGGAATGTCCAAATGTACGTACAATAGTGTACATGGCCATACCCAGCCCCCTAATCGATCGCCTCCGAGGTGTGGTACCCGTTCTTGGCTGGGGCCGCCGGTACGACCGCGCCGACCTACCCAGTGACCTCGGCGCCGGCCTCACGGTGGGGGCCATGTTGGTGCCTCAGGCCATGGCCTACGCCTTGCTCGCCGGCCTTCCCCCCGAGGTCGGCCTCTACGCCGCCACCATCCCCGTCCTGGTCTACGCCTTCTTCGGCACCTCGCGGCAGCTAGCGGTCGGCCCGGTCGCCATCGTCTCGCTGATGACCGCCTCGGCCCTCGCTCCGCTGGTCGACGAGGGCACGGCCGGCTACCTCGCCGCCGCTGCCCTTCTCGCCTTCATGGTCGGTGTCGTCCACCTGATCCTCGGCCTTGGCCGGCTGGGCTTCCTGGTGAACTTCCTCAGCCATTCAGTGCTGGTGGGCTTCACGGCGGCGGCCGCCCTGATCATCGGGTTCAGCCAGGTCAAGCACCTGATCGGGGTCGCGATCCCCCGGGGCGAATTCTTCGAGACGGCAGGCGAGTTGGTCCGCCATCTCGCTGATGCCCACAGCCTGACGCTGGCTATCGGCCTCGGTTCCGTTGCCATCCTCCTCGGCCTGAAGCGATGGGCCGAGCGGGTACCGGGTGCGCTCGTGGTCGTGGTCGCCACCACCGTCGCCTCTGTCCTGTTCGACTTCGAGGACCGCGGCGTGAAGGTCGTGGGCCACATCCCCGACTCGCTGCCTGCCTTCGGGCTGCCGGACTTCGACGGCTCGCTCATCACCAGCTTGGCCACCACCGCGGTGATCATCACCGTCGTCGGTTTCATGGAGTCGATCGCGGTGGCCAAGGTCTACGCCCGCCGCCACCGCTACGACATCAGCGCCAACCAGGAGCTCATCGGTCTCGGTGTTGCGAACCTCACCTCGGGCCTCTTCGGCGGGTACCCGGTCACCGGCGGCTTCAGTCGCACCGCGGTGAACGACACAGCCGGAGCCCGCACCCCGCTGGCGTCCATCGTCACGGCCGCCGTGGTGGTCCTCACCATTGCGTTGTTCACCCCCCTGCTCACCCAGCTGCCCAACGCTGCCCTCGGTGCGATCATCGTGGTGGCGGTGGCGGGCCTCTTCGACGGGGCTGAGATACGCCGCATCGCCAGGGTCAAGCCCACCGATCTCATCAGCCTCTCGGTGGCCTTCGTCGCCACCCTGGTCCTGGGCATCGAGATCGGTATCGGGGTAGCGGTGGCCGCTTCGCTCGCCGTGGTCTTCGCCCGGATGGCCACCCCCCACTACGCCGTGCTGGGTCGGGTCCCTGACACCACCACCTGGCGGAACATTGCCCGTTTCCCCGAGGTCGAGCGGGTAGCCGGTTTGCGCGTCATCCGGATCGACGCCTCTCTCTCGTTCGCCAACGCCTCGTTCTTCAAGAAGCTCCTCCTGAGCGAGGCTGCCTCGGCCGACGAAGTGCCCGGCCAGCCACGGTGCCTCGTACTCGACGCCTCGGGCGTGAACGACATCGACGCCACCGGCATCGAGGCCCTCCGCGAAGCCGACCTCGAGCTCGCCGACCGGGGCATCAGCCTCCACCTCGCCGACGCCAAGGGTCCGGTGCGCGATGTCCTGTGGCGGGCCGGCCTGTGGGCCGAGCTGGGCGAGCGAGCCCATGCCACAACCGAGGAGGCCGTGGTCGCAATCTTGGGCGAACGCCCGAGCCCCTGTGACCCCAGCCAGCACCGCAGGACCGGCACCGACGAGCGCGGCTGAGTCCGCGCCCCCGACTCTCCATCGAACGGCTCCCAGCCCCTACCATCAACACCCTGCGCTCCCGAGGAGAACCGCTCCATGATCTTCACCCAGTACTACCTCGACTGCCTTTCCCGTGCCTCCTACCTGATCGGTGACGAGACAACCGGCCGGGCCGCGGTGGTCGATCCCCGACGTGGTGTTTCCGAGAATGTCGAGGACGCGGCCCAGGCAGGGTTGACCATCGACCTCGTGCTCGAGACGTGGTCGACCATGGCCGACCAGCTCGAGTCCAACTACGCCCTCAACATCGCCGATCGTGATGAGCTCGTCGCCACGATCACCGAGGGTCAGCCGGCCGCCCCCGGCTGCTTCACCTGCCACGCCGGCCGGAACCAGGAGGATCGTCCGATCCGCGACGAATCGGCCCCTGAACCCCTCGAGCTCTCCCAGGTCGACGAAGCCGGCGCCCACGGGGCGGTCATAGTTGACGCCCGCGACCCGGCCGAGTTCGCGCAGGCTCACCTGAAGGGCGCCATCAATGCTGGCCTCGAGGGCCGGTTCGCCGAGTACGCAGGGTCGGTCGTCACGCCTGACCAGCAGGTTGTTCTGGTCACTGACGAGGGCGCCGAGCAGGAGGCCAAGACCCGTCTCGGCCGCATCGGATACGACAATGTGGTTGGTTGCGTCGCCGACCATGCACGGCTCCTGGCCCAGCACCCGGACCGGGCCGAGGTCGCCAGTCGGCTCACGGCGACCCAGCTCGACCGATGTCGCAACGAGACCCCCGATCTCCAGCTCGTCGATGTCCGGGGCCCCGGCGACGTCTCCGACCTGATCGGCGGCTACGCCACCTGGGCTGCCCTCCAGCCCGCCGGCCGATCCAGGTGACCGGCCCGCCCACAGCCGCGGCTTGGCGCGGGTTCGATGGGGTTCTCGCCGGGCTCCTGGTGGTGGGAGTCGGCACCATGTTCCTGCCCTGGGCAAGTAGTGGACAGACCTCGCGCAACAGTATCGAGCTGATGCGATCGGCTGATCGACTCGACCTGCTCGACGGCTGGATGGCGTCGGTCGGCCTGGGGGTGTGGCTCGCGATGCCGTTCGTGGCGGCGGCGGCCGTGGTGGCCTTGACCCTGGGGCACCGCCTTCTCGGCACGGCACTGGGGGCGGTTGTCGCGGTCACGCTCGTCGCTGGGGTCTGGGCGGTCAAGGCGGCGCCGCTGCGTGCCGATGGAGGTATGACCGTGGCCCTCATCGTGGGGGTCCTGACCATGGCGTTCACCCTGGGCGGCTACTTTTACGCCACCCGCGATTCGACGTCGGACCCCTAGACCCCAACCCGCAGAGGCAGCCACCGCCATGACCCCGTTCGAGGTCGATGAACCGACCGACATCCTCGAGCCCTCCCACACCCAGACCGCCACGGTCGAGAGGTCTTCGATCGCCGCCCGCACCACTGTGGTCGTGGTGGTCCTGGCCCTCGTGGGTGCAGGTCTGTACGGCGTCCGCAGCTTCCTCTCCCCGGCGGGAGCGTCGAGTGGTACCGACGCCGTCCAGCAGATGCTCGACGCGGTCGCCGACGAGGACTTCATCGCGGCAGCCGAGTTGGTGGCCCCGGCCGAGCGTCGGTCCATCATCAACCCCAGTTTCGAGATCGTGGGCGAGCTGGCCCGCCTCGAGATTCTCGATCCCGACCTGGATCTCAGCAGCCTCCCGGGTGTCGACTTCGAGTTCACCGACGTGACCCTCAGCACCGAGCTGCTGGGGCCCGGAGTCGAGATGGTCTACATCGACACCGGTCGCGCCACGGTGCGCACGACCCCCGACGAGCTGCCAGTCGGCCCTGTCGTAGATGACCTCATGGCCGAATTCGGCGGCGACCTGGGTGCCCCCACCCAGCAGAGCGAGGCCATGGGGTCCGCCACGGACGGCATCGTCGTGATCGCGGTCGATGGCCGCTGGTACGTGAGCATGGCCTATTCGGCCGCTGAGGCGATACGCCGCCAAGCAGGTGCCCCCCTGCCCACCTTCGACCAGGGCCCCGAGCCGGTTGGTGGTGAGGATCCCGAAGCCGCGCTGCGCGGCGTGATCGAGGCGGGAATCGAGCTCGATCTCGAGGCAATGATCGCCATGCTCCCGCCCGACGAGTATGCCGCTCTCTACGACTACAGCCCCCTGTTCCTCGATGATGCCCAGCAGACGATCGACGGCTTCCTGGCCGAAATCCCCGGGGGCTTCAGCTGGGGTCTCACCGAGCTGAGCACCACCTCCGACATTGATGGCGACGAGGCCATCGTGCGGGTCCGTAGCTTCGGCTTCGAGATCGAGGCCCCGGAGGGTAGGGCCGACTTGCGGTGGGATGGCGAATGCTTCCATTGGGAGGTCACCGACAATGGGTGGATCGACGCAGGCGACACCTGCTCGGCCCAGGCCGAGGCGATGGGGGACATGGGGTTCGCCATGCCGCCTTTCGCCAACGTTCTCGACACCAGCGAGCTCGGTATCGTGGCCCGCCAGGTGGATGGCCGCTGGTACGTCAGCCCCTTCGAGAGCGTGTTCGAGGCCTACCTCGTCATCCTGCGCCAGCTCGAGCGCGAGGACATCGACGAGATGGTCGACTTCGTCGATGATCTGGTGTCCATGGGTCTGGGCGGCGGACTCCTCCCCAACGAGCTGACTCCCCCTGGTGGCCAGCTCGAGGGCATCACCATCGAGGGCGACGACGATGACGTCTTCGTCCCCGTCAACCCCAATGAGAACGGCGACCTGATCGCCCCCGGCTTCGGCGAGGCATGGGACCACACCGAACGCAGCGACATGGATCCCGAGTTGTGGCAAGGCTCCTGGTGGGACCTGGACATGAGCACCTTCGTACGGGGCAGCGACGGCTGGAGCTTCGACGACGAGCTCCAGGTGTCGATCGCGGTGGCCGAGTTCGCCGACCCCGCTGCGGCCAGCGATCAGTTTGCCGGCATCTTCGATTCCAGCCCGGAACCCTCCGGGCCGGCGGCCGATATCGGAGACCAGGTGGCCCGGCTGTCGGCATACGAGAACGAGCCCGGTGAGGGCCCCTACAGCAGCGGCCAGTGGTTGCTGCAGGTGGGCCGATTCGTCGTGACCGTGGACGTCTATGGCGGCTCGTACGACGAGGTCGCGACGGTGGCCGAAGCCCACTTGCACGAGGCCGCCGAACACCTCGCCGCCATGTGACAACTACCCGGCTCCTGATGCACGCCGGCGCCCCGGACTGCCGATAGGATCGGTTGTTTCACGGGATTCCGGGCATAGGGGTTGATCCACGTGGCAGAGATCGAAATTGGCATCGGCAAGACCGGTCGTCGGGCCTACGGCTTCGACGACATTGCCATCGTCCCCAGTCGCCGTACGCGCGACCCGGAGGACGTTGACATCAGCTGGGAGATCGACGCATTCCGCTTCGACCTCCCGGTGATGGGATCGGCCATGGACGGGGTGATCAGTCCGGCCACGGCCATCGAGATCGGCCGCCTCGGTGGAGTCGGCGTACTCAACCTCGAAGGGTTGTGGACCCGCTACGACGATCCTCAGGCCGTGCTCGAGGAGATCGCCGAGCTCCCGTCGGAGAAGGCGACCCACCGGATGCAGGAGCTCTATCAGGCTCCCGTTCGCACCGAGCTCATCGGCGACCGCATCCGCGAGATCAAGGCCGCCGGCGTCGTGTCGTGCGCTTCGGTCACCCCCCAGCGCACCGAATCGTTCTTCGCCGAGATCGCCGGCGCCGAGCTCGACCTCCTGGTCATCCAGGGCACCGTGGTCTCGGCCGAGCATGTCTCGAAGCAGGTCGAGCCGCTCAACCTGAAGAAGTTCATCCGCGAGCTCGACACCCCCGTCATCGTCGGTGGCTGCGCGAGCTATCAGGCTGCCCTTCACCTCATGCGCACGGGCGCGGCCGGTATCCTCGTGGGTGTCGGTCCGGGCCATGCGTGCACCACCCGCGGGGTGCTCGGTATCGGTGTGCCCCAGGCCACCGCCATCGCTGACGCCCGGGCCGCCCGCATGCGCCACCTCGACGAGACCGGCGTCTACTGCCACGTCATCGCCGACGGCGGTATGGGCACCGGTGGCGACATCGCCAAGGCCATCGTCTGTGGCGCCGACGCCGTCATGATCGGCTCGCCTCTGGCCGCCGCCTCCGAGGCCCCGGGCCGCGGTCACCACTGGGGCATGGCCACCTTCCACCCGAGCCTGCCCCGCGGAGCCCGGGTCCAGACCGATACCCGCGGCAGCCTCGAGGAGATCCTGGTGGGTCCGGCCCGCGAGAACGATGGTCGCCTCAACCTCTTCGGAGCCCTGAAGACTTCGATGGCCACCTGTGGCTACGAGACGCTCAAGGAGTTCCAGAAAGCCGAGGTCATGGTCGCTCCGTCCTTGCAGACCGAGGGGAAGAACCTCCAACGGTCCCAGGGCGTTGGCATGGGTCACTGAGAGTCGATGGCAGACCCCTCATCGGCGGCGAACGCCACCCCGGAACAGACCGTCCTCGTTGTCGACTTCGGGGCCCAGTACGCCCAGCTGATCGCCCGTCGGGTACGCGAGGCCCACGTCTACAGCGAGATCGTCCCCCACACGATCAGCGCGGCCGAGCTCGAGTCCCGCAAGCCAGCCGGCATCGTGCTCTCGGGAGGGCCGGCCTCGGTCCACGTCGAGGGGGCGCCCCGCATCGATCCCGAGGTGTACGAGCTCGGCATCCCCACCTTGGGCATCTGCTACGGCGCCCAGCTCATGTCCCTCCAGCTCGGGGGCGAGGTTGCCAATACCGGCCAGGGTGAGTACGGCCGCACTGACCTCATCATCGACGACGGTGGCTTGCTGTGGGGGGCCGAGCCGGCCGACCAGCATGTCTGGATGAGTCACTTCGACTCGATCGTGGCCGGGCCGGCCGGAGCCCAGGCCACCGCCCACACCGACACCACCCCGGTGGCCGCCTTCGAAGACACCGGCCGGGCCCGGTACGGCGTCCAGTTCCACCCCGAGGTCGTGCACACCCCTCGTGGTCAGGCCTTGCTCGAGCGCTTCCTGTACGACGCGTGCGAGGTCCATCCTTCGTGGACCACCGCATCGGTCATCGAGACCTCGGTCGAGGCCATCCGGGCCCAGGTCGGCACGGGACGCGCTATCTGCGGCCTCTCCGGCGGCGTCGATTCAGCGGTCGCCGCGGCGCTGGTCCACAAGGCGATCGGTTCCCAGTTGACCTGTGTGTTCGTGGACACCGGCTTGATGCGCAAGGGCGAGGGTGAGCAGGTGGTCGAGACCTTCCGTCGCCATCAGGGCATCGAGCTCATCCATGTTCGTGCCGCTGACCGCTTCTTCGACGGACTGGCCTCTCTCACCGAGCCGGAGGCCAAGCGCAAGAGCATCGGTGAACGGTTCATCCGGGTCTTCGAAGATGCATCCGGCGGTATCGAGGACGCCAACTTCCTGGTCCAGGGCACCCTCTATCCCGACGTGATCGAATCGGGCACCTCCGACGCCGCCAAGATCAAGAGCCATCACAATGTCGGCGGCCTCCCCGACGACATGGAGTTCGAGTTGGTCGAACCCCTCCGCTCTCTGTTCAAGGACGAGGTGCGGGCCGTCGGCAGTGAGCTGGGTCTTCCCGACGAGATCGTCTGGCGCCAGCCGTTCCCCGGCCCCGGGCTCGGCGTGCGGATCATCGGCGAGGTCACGCCCGACAAGGTCGAGCTCCTCCAAGAGGCCGATGCCATTGTCCGCGAGGAGATCAAGTCGGCCGGCCTCGAGCGCGAGATCTGGCAGGCCTTCGCGGTGCTCCCGGACATCCGGTCGGTGGGAGTCATGGGCGATGAGCGCACCTATGGGCATCCCATCATCATCCGGGCGGTCACCAGCGACGATGCCATGACCGCTGATTGGGCGCGTCTGCCCTACGAGCTGCTCGAGAAGATGTCGTCGCGAATCATCAACGAGGTACCCGGCATCAACCGGGTGGCCTACGACGTCACCTCGAAACCCCCCGGCACCATCGAGTGGGAATGAGCCGCACGGCGCGAAGCCCGAAGGCGAACCGGGAACACTGAGCCGCACGGCGCGAAGCCCGAAGGCATCACCAACCAGCCGGTTGACAACAGCCCGGTTCGCCCGCGACCATCTCGCCGCCGGACCTGACCGAACCCCAGAAGTGGTCCCATGCCACTGGCGAACGGGTGGTCCCATCAAGCTGGCGAGCGACACTTGGAGTAACCAATGAATCTCGGATTATCGGAACTACTGATTATTTTCCTCATTTTCATTGCGATTCCTGTATCGCTGATCTGGCTCATCTACAGAGCAGTCGCATACCTGAGCGAGCAGAAGAAGCGTGACGATCTGCCACCCCCCATGGGATCGCCGATCCCCCCAGGTCCAACGACGCCGACTCATCCCGACACAAGCCTTGTACCGCCCCCTCCGAGCACGCCAGCAGGCTGGTACAGGGATCCAGCCCAGAACCACGATCTCCGCTACTTCGACGGAACGACGTGGACCAGCCACGTGTCTACCGACGGCTCCGAATCCACCGACCCAATCTGAGCGTCGGACTGAGCTGGTACCGGCTCAGTGACAGGTGGCTCGCCAGCGTTCGGCCGCAGTTGGTCTCAAGCGTTCGACGCACAACGCTGCGGCCTCAAGTCACCTGCTTGGGGATCCGTTGAGTACCCCTGACCGCCGTCAGAGATCAATAGCCCGGCACAAGGCCTTCGTAGCGACAGTCGTGGTTCCCTTTGATCCGATCGAGATAGTAGGAACCCATGGAATCTGCTGACTTGAGGCCGCTCCACGACGAGCTCGGGAAGGCGCAGTAGCGGTAGTTGGTGCCTTGCAGGTTGATCACGACGTAGTCATTCGAAGTGTCATACCAGGCAGCCTTGACCAGAGAGCTATCGCTTCGGCTCAGTGGGCGGGTGTCCGTCCCCGCCAGATCACGATTGACGACGAGGCCTTCATCGTCGCGGCGGCTACCACTCGACCGGAGTCGCTCGGCTGGCCCTTCACCCGCTGGAGCCTGCGTGAGCTGGTCTCCCATCTGGGTGACAACACCGACCGGGTCGTGGCCGTGGGCCGCGAACGGTTACGTCAGGTCCTCGACGCGAACGGGGTCACGTTTCAGCGGGCCAAAACGTGGAAGGAGTCCAACGACCCCGACCGCGATGCCAAGCTCGACCGTATCGAGGAAGTGATCAACCGCTGGCCTGATCGGTGTTTCGCGTTCGACGAGTTCGGGCCACTCACGATCCGCCCGGTTGGTGGTTCGTGCTGGTCACCGGCCTCTGAACCTCAGCGGGTGCCAGCGAACTATCACAAGCTCCACGGGGTACGACAGTTCCACGGCTGCTACTCGATCGGCGATGACACCCTGTGGGGAGTGGTCCGTTCCCGTGAGTCCGCCGTCATTGTGTTGGCCGCTCTCAAGTCGATCCGCGCTGCTCGGCCCGACGGAGAACAGATCTATGTGATCCTCGACAACCTGTCGGCCCACAAGGGCACCAAGATCGCCAAGTGGGCCAGTGGTCACCGTGTCGAGTTGTGTTTCACGCCGACCTACAGCTCCTGGGCGAACCCGGTCGAACCCCATTTCGGGCCCCTACGCGAGTTCGTGCTCAACAGCTCGAATCACCCCAACCATGTCGTGCTCACCCAGCGGCTCCACGCCCATCTCCGCGGGCGCAACGCCAACGCCCGCCACCCCGACCTACTCGCAGCTCAACGCAAGGAACGAGCCCGAGTCAGATCAGAACAACACCGCAAATGGGGCCGACCCCACGCCGCCTGAACCGCGCGAACCCTTGTGGACAGAGCACTAGCGGCTTGTGAGGGCCGGGTCGCGGCCGATGGTTTCACATGCCTGTTGTCGTCGCGCGCGAGCGTCCGCTTCCCGATCTGGTGATTCGGGTCAGTGGCAACGCCCGGGTCAGGCAGATCTGGGGTGACCCGTCGGAGTACGACCTGCGGCCCGATGCATCACCCGGTGAGCTGAGCAAGCTGCTCTCCCGGTTCGGGGCCCACGGCATCGATGAGATCGTGCGCACCGTGGTGCGTTCCCGCCAGGCGATGGTGTCGACCGCCGACATTCCGGTGGGGGGCCGCGTCCGGCCCATTCGGGCCGCGATCGTGCCGGGGGCTGGTGGCGATGCGGTCTGTGTATTGGCCGACCTCTCCGCCTTTGCCACCGATCATCGACAGTACGATCTGCTGGCCTCCATCGCCCGGGGTGGCGAACCGTCGGAGAATCTGGCCGGCATCGTCGATCTGCTGGGTGGGCACGGTGGACGGCGGGGAGCCACGGTGCTGGTGCTGTCCGACGACGGCGACCGCCTCGACGAGAGTCTGCCGGCCGGAGGGGTCGAGGTCCACAGTGGTTTCGCGGCTGACCTCTCCCACAGCCTTCCGTGGGTCACCGCGGCCCGCTCGGGGCGACGGGTAACGGTGACCGATGTGGCCTCCGACCTCCGTTTCGCCGATCTGGGCGAGATCGTGGCCGAGTACCCGGAGATGGGTGCGGTCATGGTCGAGCCGGTGGTGGCCACCGGCGACAACGCCGTGCTCGGTGCGGTGGTGGTGTGGGCCCCCTTGGTCGAAGACCTGCCTGAAGCCGCCGATGTCGAGCTGGCCGCGGTTCTGGCCGGGATCGCCCTCGAACGACAGTCGGCCGACGCCGCCCTGGTCTACCGGGCCACCCACGACCTGCTCACCGGTGTGTCCAATCGGGCGGCCCTCATTGACCGGCTCGATCGGGCCCTGGCCGATGACAGTCGTCGGGAGCATCCGGTGGCCCTCCTATTCTGCGACCTCGATGGCTTCAAGGCCATCAATGATCTCTACGGCCACCATGTGGGTGACCTGGCCCTGGTCGACGTGGCCCGCCGGTTGGTCGAGGCCGTCCGGCCCGGTGACACCGTGGCCCGCTACGGCGGCGATGAGTTCGTTGTGCTGTGTGAGGAGGTCGACGGTGCCGAAGGCGCAATGATGATCGCCGACCGGTTGGTCGAGGCGGTTCGGGAGCGTCCCCTCGACATCGACGATGACATCGAGGTCGCGCTCGACATCAGTGTCGGCATCCGTGTGTCGGGTGACGCCGAGACCAACGAGTCGATGCTGCGGGACGCCGACTCGGCGATGTACCGGGCCAAGGCCGAGGGTGGCGCCACTGCGAGGGTGTACGGCGAGGCTGTTCGTCGCAGCGTCCGCCACCGGGCCCAGCTCGCCGAGGAGCTCCGGGTCGGTATCGACACCCGACAGTTGCGCTTGCGGTACCAACCCATCATGGACCTGACCAGTGATCGGGTGGTGGCCGTCGAGGCGCTCGTGCGGTGGGCCCATCCCAGCCGCGGGCTCTTGGTGGCCGACGGGTTCGTGCCCCTGGCCGAAGCCACCGGTCTCATTCTCCCTCTGGGTGAGGTCGTGTTGGCCCAGGCCCTCGAGGACCTGGTCGTGTGGGACGAACAGGGAATCGACCCTCCAGTCGGACTCCAGGTCAATGTGTCGTCGCAACAGTTGCAGGCGCCGGGTTTCTCCGAGAGTGTCCTGGCCATCGTCGACTCCTTCGAGGTCGACCGTCAGCGGATCTGTCTGGAGATAACCGAGACCAGTCTCCTCGAGGAGTCCGATGAGAGTACGGCTGCCCTGGAGACGCTGGTCGAGGGCGGCATCGTGCTCGCTCTGGACGACTTCGGTACCGGCTATTCGTCGCTCACCACCCTCCAGCGGGTTCCGGTGAGCCGACTCAAGATCGACGGCAGCTTCGTAGGCGGTCTCGGGATCAACCCGAGCGACGAAGCGATCGTGCGCAGCGTTGTGAACCTCGCGGGGTCCCTGGAGCTGACGGCGGTGGCTGAGGGCGTTGAGGTGGTGGGCCAGATGGAGTACCTGCGGGATCTTGGCTGCGAGTGGGCTCAGGGGATGCTGTTCTCGCCACCCCTGGACTCACCGACCCTGGTGAGCCAACTCACCCGCATGCAGCGCCGCTCCCTCGACTAGCGCGAGCCTGTCGACCGGGTCCAGCTCTTCTTCGTGTACAGCCGGCGGAAGCCGAGGCGCAGCAGATTTCGTTCGGAGTCACCAGCGGCCTCCGCTGATGACACAGCCAGCGAGCATCCCGCGGCGCGGGCCGCGTCCAGTCGGTGGAAGACCAGAGCGGTCTGTACCCCGCGACGGCGCTGGGCAGACACTGTCGACATGCCGCCGAGGGTGGCCATTCCGTCGCGGATCTTGAGCGTGGCGCTGCCGATCGGCTGTCCGTGGCGGCGGGCCAGGAAGAGGCCGGGGTCGTCCACCTCGTGGGCGGCCCGGGCGAAGGCGTCGCTGGCCCGCCGGACCGCAGGGTCGGTCAGCTCCAGCGCCACGGCCGTGGCCTCCCGCCATTCGCCGAGGGTCTGGTCCTCGACGGGTTCGATGGTGAGGGAGGGGTCGAGGGTGGGTGCAGCTGACGGGACGGCTAGGTCCCGGACCATGACCGAGGTCTGGTCGTCCGCCTGGTACCCGCGACTGCCGAGCAGTTCGATCAGTGAGGGACGGGTCACCTCGGTGACCTCCACCGCGGGAGGTACGCCCACCCGCCGGCACTGCTCCTCGAAGTCGGCCAGCTGAGCAGCCGACACGTCTTCGTCGATGCCCGCAGCCAGGGCCCGGTTGACGAACAGGCCGGGACCGCCGAGGACGGCGGTACCGTCGGCCAACGGAGCTACCTCTGTGCCCCAGGATGGGTCTTGGCGGGTTATCGCCCTGGCGAACACCGCCTCGTCGTGTGCCCAGTGGCGTTCGACCCGGACGACTAGCTCGCGCTCGAGCGGGTCAGGCAGTGGGCGGGCGCTCGCCGAAGCCCCTGAAGGTGTCGCTGATCGCGGTGGTGACCGAGGCCAGGCCCTTGCTGTCTTCGAGGAGGCGGGGGCCCATCTCGGCGAGGCTGTCGACGGTCCAACGGCCGTCGGCGGCAATGATGTTGTCTTCGGAGAGGTGCCAACCGCCGTACAAACCGACCTCGTTGCCGCCTACATGGAACACGCCACCGTTGAAGGGGCAGTCGGCGGATCCGAGATAGGCCACCAGCGGAGACACGTTGGCCGGGTCGTAGAGGTCGAAGTCGCCCGGATCCTCGGGCGCGGCCACGACCTCCTCGAGGCCTGGCGTCTGGAGGGTGAGCCGGGTGCGGGCGATAGGGGCCAGGCAGTTGGAGCGAACCCCGTACCTGATGAGCTCGCCGGCCGACACCAGGGTCATGGCGGCGATGGCGGCCTTGGCGGCGGCGTAGTTGAACTGGCCGAGGTTGCCGAGCATGGCGCCGGAGGCGGTGTTGATGATGCTGCCGTTGACCTCTTTGCCAGCTTTGGACTGCTCGCGCCAGTAGGCGGCGGCCCAGCGGGTGGGTACGAAGTGGCCCTTCATGTGCACGGCAATGACTGCGTCCCACTCTTCTTCGGTCATGTTCACCACGACTCGGTCGCGCAGGATGCCGGCGTTGTTGACGAGGATGTGGAGGTCGCCGAAGGTCTCGACGGCCTGGTTGATCATCCCCTGGACGCCTTCCCAGTCGGTGACGTTGGCCCCGTTGGCCACCGCCTCGCCGCCCATGGCCGTGATCTCGTCTGCGACCTGCTGAGCGGGGCTGTCGTCGGCACCGGTGCCGTCGGTGGAGCCACCCAGATCGTTCACGACGATCTTGGCGCCCTCACTGGCCATGAGAAGGGCGTGCTCGCGGCCGATTCCGCGACCTGCTCCTGTGATGATGGCAACTCTTCCGTCCAGTGCGCCCATGGTTGTCTCCTGGGTCTGGGGCCGGCTCCCCGGCCCGTCGGCTTCGATGCCGACAGCCTCTCACACTGGCGCGGCAGCGGCCTCACGCCGGGACCGCCCCGTCTGTCTCGGGGCACCGGCTTCCCGGCGGCTCGCATCGTCGGGCCCCAATGGGCTGAGCCGATGCACGAGTTCCGCCTCGATGTCCTCCATACTGTCTTCGGTGCCTTCGATGGGCGACTGTGAGCTGGTGTTCAGCCCGCGGGGACAGGTGCCAGCTCGTCGAACAGCTCCCACAGTCCGTCGACGTGTTCCTGGGTGGTGTAGGTCGAGCCCACCGCCACCCGGATGAACGAGTCGCCATCGATCTCCGAGCGGGTGATCGAGACCTTGCCGGTGGCGTTGATGGCTTCAGCCAGCGTGTCGGTGACATCGTTGCCGGCGACGTGGCGGAAGCACACGAGGGAGAAGAAGGTGGGGGAGTAGAGCTCGAAGCGGGGGTCGTCAATCACCTTCTGCTCGAAGCCCTTGGCCATCTCGACATGGCTGCGGATGTGGGCCCGCAGCCCCTCGGCCCCGTAGCTGCGGAGGACGAACCAGAGCTTGAGGGCACGGAAGCGACGGCCCAGCGGTACGTGCCAGTCGCGGTAGTCGATGACCGCGCCCGACTCGGTGGCCTCGTTACGGAGATAGGCGGGCAGGATCGACAGGGTCTCGAGCAGGCTCTTGCGGTCGGCCACGAAGAAGGCTGAGCAGTCGAAGTTGGTCAGCAGCCACTTGTGGGGGTTGAACACATAGCTGTCGACCAGCTCGAGCCCGTCCTGGTGGTGGCGGAATTCGGGGCAGATCATGGCCGAGCCGGCGAAGGCGGCGTCGACATGGTGCCAAAGGCCCTCGCGGCGGGCGATCTCGCCCACCGTCTTGACGGGGTCGATGGCCGTGGTGGCGGTGGTGCCGACCGAGGAGTTCACGAACGTGGGGTGGAGTCCCGCCTCGCGGTCGGCGGCGATGGTGGCTTCGAGGGCGGCTGGGATGAGGGCGAACTCGTCGTCGACGTCGATCTTGCGGACATGGCCGTAGCCGGAGACCCGGGCTCCTTTCTCGATCGACGAGTGAGCCTGGCCCGACGTGTAGGCCACCAGGGTCTCGTCGGTGTGACCGGCCTCGTTGGCCAGGTGGCGGGCCACGACGAGGGCAGTGTGGGTGGAATCGGAGGCGCTCATCTGGAGCACACCGCCACCCTGGTCGGTGGTACGCCACCCCTCGGGTAGCCCGAGGAGCTCGACCAGCCAATCCATGACCACCGACTCCACCTCGGTGCACGCAGGGCTGGTGGACCACATCATGCCCTGGACCCCGAGGCCCGACGAGACCAGGTCGCCGAGGATGGCGGGGGCCGACGAGCTGGCGGGGAAGAAGGCGAACCAGTTGGGTGACTGCCAGTGGGTGATGCCGGGCATCACGATGCGGTCGACATCGGCCAGGATGTCCTCGAAGGCTTCGGGTGCTTCGGGCGGTGAGGTCGGCATGAGGGCCCGGATGTCACCGGGCGCCACTTGGGACTCGACCGGGTACTGCTCGACATCGTCGATGTAGTCGGCGATCCAGTCGATGACGGCATGGCCGTGACGACGGAACTCCTCTCCGCTCATGTGTTGGGGGCCCACGTGCTGAGGAGGATTCATCGTTGCGACCGTACTTCCCTCTTGACCTTCACACGATGTGAAGGCGTAGAACAGAGTCGTGTACTCGATCGGAGGTGTCGCCCGACATCGGGCCGGCCATCGCCTACTACGAGGATGCTCCCCCGGGGGCACGGTCTCCATACTCTGACCCACTGGCGGGAGATCTACCTCGGGTGTCCCCCGACCTGAGCCTCAGAATCGGGTATCGAACACCCGTTCCCGAGGGGGTCCAGCCGATAGGGTGGACCCGATATGGCCGGTGCCGACGACCTTCTCGAGGGGCTGAACCCCTCCCAGTACGACGCGGTGGTGCACGACGAGGGACCTCTCCTCGTAGTGGCGGGAGCGGGGTCGGGCAAGACCCGGGTCCTCACCCATCGCATCGGCCATCAGATCCGCGAGCTCGGCATGTCCCCGTTCGAGATCCTGGCCATCACCTTCACCAACAAGGCGGCCGGCGAGATGAAGTACCGGGTGGGTGGCCTGGTCGGCTCGGTGGCCGAGAAGATGTGGGTCTCCACCTTCCATTCGGCCTGTGTTCGGATCCTGCGGCGTGACGCCAAGCGCCTGGGCTACCCGTCGGGTTTCACCATCTACGACCAGGCCGATGCGGTTCGGCTCACCGGTTACTGCCTACGTGACCTCAATATCGACCCCAAGCGGTTCCCGCCCCGGTCAGTGCATGCCTCCATCAGCGCGGCGAAGAACGAGAACCTCTCGGTCGACCAGTACAGCGACCGGGCCGGTCAGATCTTCGAGCGCAAGATCGCCGATGTCTACCGCGAGTACCAGGCCCGTCTGGCCAAGGCCGGCGCCATGGACTTCGATGACCTGCTCCAGCAGACGGTGCGCTTGTTTCACGACCACGGAGACGTGCTCGAGCACTACCAACGGCGCTTCGGGCAGGTGCTCGTCGACGAGTATCAGGACACCAACACCGTCCAGAACGAGCTGGTGACCATGCTCGCCCGCGAGCATCGCCAGGTCACGGTGGTGGGTGACAGCGACCAGTCGATCTACCGGTTCCGTGGCGCTGACATCCGCAACATTCTGGAGTTCGAGAACGCGTTTCCGGACTCCACCGTCATCCTGCTCGAGCAGAACTACCGCAGCAGCCAGACCATCCTCGACGCGGCCAACGCGGTCATCTCCAACAACTTCGGTCGCAAGCCCAAGGAGCTCTGGACCGAATCGGGCTCGGGTGAACCCATCCGCCGCTACCACGCCGACGACGAGTCAGACGAAGCCCAGTGGATCGCCCACGAGATCACCCGCCTCCACGACGGCGGTGAGCTCATGTGGTCCGACGTGGCCGTCTTCTACCGCACCAACGCCCAGTCCCGGGTACTCGAGGAGTTCCTCATGCGGGCCGGCATCCCCTACAAGGTGGTGGGCGGTACCCGCTTCTATGACCGGCGCGAGGTCAAGGATGTGCTCGCCTACCTGAAGGCGGTGTCCAACCCGGTCGACGAGGTCAGCATCAAGCGGGTCCTCAACACCCCGAAGCGAGGGGTGGGCGACAGCTCGGTGGGCCGCCTCGACTCGTTCGCCAACGGCCACGGCGTCCCGTTCATCGAGGCCCTGCGTCGGGCCGACGAAGCGGGTGTCTCGGGCCGAGCGGTGAGGGGGATAGAGCAGTTCCTGGAGTTGATCGACGCTCTCACCGACCTCGCATCAGAGGGTCCGGCCACGGTGCTGGAGGAGGCGCTGGAACGCTCGGGTTATCTGGGCGAGCTCGAGGCCGAACATTCCGTCGAGTCCGAGGGGCGTATCGAGAACCTGGGTGAGCTGGTTGGGTCGGCGCGAGAGTTCGAGACGATCGAGGAGTTCCTCGAGTCGGTCTCTCTGGTGGCCGACACCGATGATCTGCCCGATGGCGACGTCGACGACTCGGCCGTCGTGCTCATGACGCTCCACTCGGCCAAGGGCCTGGAGTTCCCGGTCGTGTTCCTGATTGGTCTCGAGGACGGGGTGTTCCCGCACATGCGCAGTATCGGCGAACCCGACGAGCTGGAGGAGGAGCGCCGCCTTGCCTACGTGGGTGTCACCCGGGCCCGTGAGCGGCTCTACCTCACCCACGCCTGGAGCCGCATGCTCCACGGCACCACGCAGTACAACCCGCCCAGTCGGTTCCTGGATGAGATCCCCGAGGGTTTGGTGAAGGAGATCGAGGGCAGCCGTTCCAGCGGATCGGGGCGGCGGGGCCGGTCGTTCGGGTCGGGAGGAGGGCGAGAGCGCGGCGGCAGCTTCGGTTCCAGTGGTCGTATCGCCGAGAACCGCGAGCGCAAGGTCGACGCCGCTCTGACACCCGAGGGGCCTTCCCCGTCGGGGGCCGATGACATCGGCCTGAAGGTGGGTGACGACGTGATGCACAACAAGTTCGGCGAGGGCGTGATCC
>JAAEMS010000144.1 GCA_024225275.1 Actinomycetes bacterium | reverse complement strand
GAGATCGCCGGTAGGTGAAACGGGAGATGAACCAACCACCGGGAGATGAGGTCTGCACTCGTCGTGGCGTTGTGCCCGCCGATCCGCAGCTGCGAGCCAGACGTTGGTGTCAACCAGTAGCACTGCGCGTTCAGGCGCTGCAACGGGCGTCAGCGGCTTGGCGCAACTGATTCGCCCTGGGTTTGGTGGAGACTCATTTCATTGGTTTCCGACCATGGGCTGGTCGGTCTTGTGGGCAGCGTAGGCGGCCTCGAACTCCTCGGGTGCGGTGTCGTTGAGGTAGGAGTGGATCCGTTGGGTGTTGAACCAGTGGACCCAGCCCAGGGTGGCGAGCTCGACGTCTTCGATAGTGCGCCACGGCCCCTGATCGGGACCGCGGATCAGTTCGGACTTGTAGAGCGCGTTCGTCGCCTCGGCGAGAGCATTGTCATAGCTGTCGCCGACCGACCCGATCGAGGGTTGGGCGCCGAGCTCGGCCAGGCGTTCGCCGTAGCGGATGCTGGTGAACTGGCTACCGGCATCGGAATGTGCCACCAGGCCCTCGAGGTCGGTGCCCCGCGACCAGCGGGCCATCTCCAGGGCGCCGAGGACCATGTCGGTGCGCATGTGGCCGGCGACGCGCCAGCCCACGATCCGTCTCGAGAAGGCATCGACGATGAAACAGACGTAGGCGACCCCTGACCAGGTGGCCACATAGGTCAGATCGGTCACCCACAACTGGTTGGGGGCTTCGGCGCTGAACTCGCGGCCCACCAGGTCCGGGGAGCGCGCTGGGGTGTCGTCGCGTCGGGTGGTGCGCACCCGGCGACCCCGTTTCACACCCCAGATCCCCAGTTCCCGCATGAGGCGGGCCACCTGGTCCCGGCCGATCACATGGCCCGCGTTGCGGGTCGCGATCTGGAGCTTGCGGGCCCCGTAGACCGAGTAGTTGGCCTTCCACAAGGCCAACAGGACAGGCATCATCACCGCGTCCCGGATCGCCCGGGCCGATAGCGGCCGGGTCCTGGCCGAGTAGTACGTGGACGGAGCCACCTGCAACGCCGTGCAGATGGGCTCGACTCCGAACTCGTCACGGTTGTCGTCGATGAACTCAACGATCACTTCTGTCGGCGGTCGAGCTCCGCCCCGAAGAAACTGGCGGCCCGCTGCAAGATCTCGTTGGCCCGGCGCAACTCACGATTCTCCTGACGGAGCCGCTTCACCTCCTCGGACTCCGCCGACGAAGTCCCAGGGCGGCGGCCCGAGTCGATCTCGGCCTGCTTGACCCAGCCCCGCACCGACTCGACACCGATGCCAAGCTGATCGGCAACCCGTTTCACGGTCCCCTGGCTGGTGCCCAACTCAGCACGCAACGCGAACACCATCCTCACCGCCTGTTCTTTCTGGTCAGGCGAGTACCGGCGCATCGTCGGCTTCGGATCCACATTCACACTCATAGCTCTCATCCTCTTTCAAAGGTCGAGAGCCTCCGCGGAACCCAGGGCGAATCATGGAGGATCACTGGGACTCGTCAGGGGACTGACTATGCGCCACACGGGCCAATGAGCGGCATATTGCCGGGTACGAGCGGGTTTCGGGGTGCGGAGCGCCGTTCTTCTGAGCTGTTGGATTGATGCGCTACCAGCTGATCCATGTGCCGTGTGGGTCGCTGATGCCGATCACGTCGCTGCCGTTTCGTCCTGTGATGAAGAAGGCGGCACTGCCCGCGCCGAGCGGTGGTCGCAGATGGCTGGCGAGCCCATCGATCACGCCGGGCCCTTCGTTCGAGATCCACACGACCTCGGTGTGTGACGACAGCTGCTCAGCGAAACGTTTCCGGTCCTCGCTCGAGATGTAGTTGAGTACTGCGGAATGGAAGACGATCGGCGTGGCTCCCGACGGCACCAAGGCCAGAGCCTGGTCGATGGTTTCAACAAGGTCACCCCTTAGCAGCACTGGTGGATCGTGCGCCACGATCGAAGTGGCAGCGCGGAGTCGAGCGAGGCGGGTGTTGTGTTCAGGCCAAATGAGCGCTTCGAGCCACGATCGGTCTGCCAGGTCGTTGACGTCGAGGGGGTTCAGATCGACCCCGATTCGTGCAACGACATCAGGAAGGATCGTTGGTATCAGTACCGAACCGTTGGTGGCCACGTCGATGTGGACCGTCGAGTGGCGGGCGAGGGCGGGCTGACCGTCGTAGGAGATCGCGTAACGGTCGGGGTAGAGGCAGAGCCCGGCCGAGCAGCCTACTTCGATGAGGGCGATTGGTCCTGAAATCTGGGCGATCACAGGGAGTAGCGTTCCGGTTCTGGCGGCTTCGTTCGTCTGGGTCGAGCGCTCCTGCATGACAGCGGCGACCTCGTCCCACGACGATAGGACGTAGGTGATGAAGGCAGGGGGGTCGTCGATCGGTGCCCCGAGTAGTCGTGCAGATGCGAACAGCAGGTTGGGCTGGCGCTTCGGAGCCGGGAGTTCCTCAAGGAGCGCTACCAGTGGTTGACTCTCACCGACGGCACGGGCAAGCCGCTCGTAGGTCGGCGACGATCCAGCCGCTTCGTGCTCGGCGAACAGGTTGTACCACTCGCGTGTGTCCACCGGCCGAGTATCGCACGATGAGCCCAATCGATATCGCCGTTGACAACCTCTCGGCCGACCCGGACCTGTCGGGACGCACGTGCGAGTGATCAGCGGGTCGAGACGATTCTCTCGACATCGCCGAGATGGTGCTCCACCTCGTGGAGGGCTTGGGCAGCAACCCAGCGAAGCGTTCGAGTCGCGGGTCGTGGCCAGCCGTAGAAGATTGGCCGCTCGGCGTCGGCTTCGGTCATCGTCGACAGCGTTTGGTCGGCGGTGGGCAGCTTTCCGACGACTCCTGGGAAATAACTGATGCCGAATCAGGCGAACTCTTGGCCTAGGGGGAAGGCTCGAAGGCGTACGACGCCGCCTGGCAGGAAGGCTGGACCCACATCGACTCGATCACCAACGATGCCCATGAGGCGACTGACGACCCGGAAGGTGACTTCGGTCTGCCACCAGGTTTGCTCGCGGTCCTCACTGCCTGGGTAACCGATCACCCTGCTGAAGCGAGAGGGCTCATCGGGAGCTAGGACTCCGGAACGACTGGGTGAGCTCGGAGCTCGAAGGTGTGAACCTCGCAGGGATCGAGGAGGTACCTATGCCCGGCCTTGCGGGCTGAGAGGTACCCCTTCTCGATATAGAGCCGGACCGTCTTGGGCGAGAGACGAAGGTGGTCCGCTGCTTCCCTGACCGTGAGCGGTTGCGAGGTGGGGATGATCAGCTCGCACTCCAGCATATCCAGCTCGGCGAGGATCTCACCGCTCATATGGGGACACGCTTGGCCTCATCGATGGGCCCCGTCACACTGAGGCGGAAAGGGCTCAGGCCGAGCCACGGATCTCCCTGACCAAAGCCACCTGGTCGTCGACCGCGACAACCTCACCGCAACAGGTCGGATCGAAGATGTCGACAAGATCCTCACGACTCGGCTGGCGACCTCGCACGAACCGGTAGGCTCGCCTCACCCAGTGCGGGCCCGGTCCAAACCGGTGTGCGAGTTGCGTGCGGGCGTCGTGTTCGCTCAAGGGTTGGTCCTGATCGAGGCTGCCACCGAAGGAGCGGACAATCTCGCGGCGGCGCCCGAGTGAGGCCCGCTGCGTGACATCGCCTTCGCGAAGCTCGCGCAGCACAATGCCGTTGCCCGCGAGCCGAGGCGCGTCATCAAGATCCACTCTGACAGGTTCCCATGGCGAGCTCGGGTTGCCTACGACGTTCACGCAAACGCAGCATGATGGCGGGTGCATCGGGTCAAAGGGCGAGGCTGGGTCGCGGGCGGCGCCGTTACCGGCCGCCATCCGGTAACGGCCTGCCCATCGCTGCTTCGCCGCCTTCGGAGACCCGCACCAACGTGCCGGGAATGGCTCGGGTCGAGACGCGCACTCGAGCGCTCGATAACGCTCTCGGTCGAGGCTCTGACCGTCAGTTTGGGTCGTCCTTTCGCCCACAACCGTGCCGCTGTAGGGGGAACAGTCGGCTTCGGGGTTCAGGGATGCACGTTATGGGATGTCTTGCGCCGGTGGCGGGTCAGATGCCTACGTCGATTGGGGTGTCGGGTGGGCCCGCGTCGATGAGGTTGGCGACCAGGGCTGGGAGCCGTCGGGGCGCGAAGGTGGCTTCGGAGGAGAACAGCTCGGGGATTGTCCACCAGGCGCGGCCCACGAGGAACTCGTTGCGAAGCTGCTCGTCGCTGAGGAGGGCGGGCCGTAGTTCTGGGCTGTGAACGCGGACAAGGTAGATCGTCTCGGTCACATCGGGCGGTTGGGCTCAGTTGTTCTGGAGTCGCGGGGTGTTGGCCGAGATAGCGAGGATGGTGACCTACACGAGTGCGAGGTTGCCAGCTACCTCAACCGCCGAAGCAGTGTGACAGGACACTTGACCGGCAGGTGGTCACTCCAGCCGGCGCGGGTCTCTGGATCTACCGAAGAGGTCGTAGGCGACCCAAGAACTCCACGCTCCCAGAATCAGACCACCGTAGGACGGGCCCGTCGCGCTTCTCAGGATCTGAACGACCCCAGATACACCAAGTAGCGCCGCTCCGGCGAGGAGTATCCACCGTCCCCGGGTGCCCCTGATCCAGAGCCGCTTCTCGGGTCGGGGAGAATCGCCGCGATCGTTGCCCTGCCCGATCCATGGCCAATAGCGGACGACCATCTCACGGTCGATTTCACCTCCCGGAGCCAACCACCAGATCAGACTCAGGAGAACTGTCATCCCAATCGTCCCGGCCGCAGCGATAACCGGAAACCATTTCGGCCAGGGTCCGCTCACAGCCATCAAGACACAAGAAAAGAAGGCGAGGGGAGCACTCAATATGAATGAGGTGACCACCACATAGGTTCGCGGGCGGTCAGCCAACCACCGCTCGAGAGGGTTTGGTGAGTCGCAAAGTGGCCCGAATCCCATGATCGGGCTTCAGTGTGCCTGACCGGGAACCGGTTTGGTGGCCGGTCGCCCGGAACGGACACAGACCGTTGAGATGTCCCCTGCCTGGATGCGGCCGAGCCTGGTCACGGATCTCACGAACAGCAGTCTCCCTCGGCAGGCACCCCAGTCGCTTGCATCACGCTGCGGCGTATGGGGACGGTCGGCTGCGGGGTTCGGGGATGCGCGGTATGGGATATGCGGAGTGCATGTATAATGCATGCATGCCTAGTGTGCAGGTCCGAGATGTCCCTGAAGAGACCCATAGAGAGTTGCTGCGACGCGCGGAACGAGCTGGCCAGTCGCTGCAACAGTACTTGGCCGCCCAGCTCGAGATCATCGCCACCACCCCCACCCTCGATGAGGTGCTCGACCGGATCGAGCATCGCGACAAGGGCACCGTGACCGCGGCCGACGCCATCGCCGCGCTCCAAGACCAACGTGCTCGTCGCTGACGCGTCGGTGTTGGCTCCGGTCATCGCCGATGGCGGTGCCGACGGTGTCCGCTACCGGCAGCGCCTGCGGGGCGAAACGCTCGCAGCACCAGAGTTGGCTCGCGTTGAGGTGCTGTCGGTGTTGAGGCGGCAACTCCTCCACGGATCGTTGACCCAACTCCAGGCAGATGCCGCGGTCGCCGACCTCGTCGCATTGCCCATCGCCGTGTACCCGATGGCGGGTTTGATCGTTCGTTGTTGGGAGCTCCGCGCCAATGTGACGGCCTACGACGCCTGCTATGTCGCCTTGGCCGAGTCACTCGGCTGCGCTCTGCTCACCGCCGACGCTCGACTCGCCAACGCACCTGGGCCAACTTGCACAATCGAGTACCTCTGACTCGTCGCCACGTCCCCATCACCGATCCGGCAGAGAGGAGGCAGGGCATGGGCGGGATTGGGGGCGGACAACAGAGGTTGCCCATCTCGTTTGCCTTGGAGTGTCACCTGTATTACAATACGGGTTGTAATGAACATGGACGACGGACAGGCAGCCGGCCGACCCCGCGACGGGTCGATCGACATTGCAGTGATCGAGGCGACCCGGTCGCTTCTTGTCGAGCGGGGCTATGCCGGGTTTGGCATGGGGATGATCGCATCGAGGGCTGGGACGACCCGCCAAGCGATCTACCGTCGCTGGGCGAACAAGGCTCTGGTCGTGCTCGACACGGTCTTTGCTGAGACCACGGCCGATATCCCCGATATTGGCGAGTTGCGAACCGAGCTGGAGATGGCAACAGGGGCGTTGGCGAAACAATTCAACGACCCGGTCGCACGGTCCGCGGTCGGTGGGCTGCTCGCGGATCTGAGTGCGGACCCGGACCTTCATGCACGCGTGCGCGCTGGGCTACTCGAGGCCGAGCACGCCCGGGTCAGAGCGGTCCTCGAACGAGCCGCTGTTCGAGAAGAGATCAACCGCGACACCGATCTCGGTGCCGTGGTCGAGGCCATCGGGGGCGCGATCGTCTACCGGACCTGTTTCATGGGCGAGGAGGCCGACGGGGCATTCGTGGAGGCTGTGGTCGACCTGGCTGTCAAAGGCACCCGAAAGGAACCCGAATGAAGATCACGGCAACACAGCCAGCTGGCGACTCCCTCGTGGCGTCGATCTATGAGAATCCGGACTACCTCGACTGCTTTGTCGCGGCGGTAGGCCCGGACACCTTCGAGCGGGTCGACGACGTCGCGACTGCATGGTTTATGGGCCAGCCAGCGTGGCTACGTCTACTCAGCACCAACACTCTCTCCAAGGGCGCGGTCGAGGATGCCATCGCGCGCGGCTACCGAGTGGGAGACACCGTTGGGTCCTGGGAGATCATCACCCGCAACGACGAGGAGATCGTCTTTGGCGAGAACATGGGCTTCATGCAATATCGGATGTCGTTTCGACTGCCCAGCGCTGGCGACAGGATCGAGGCCGGCACCGCCGTCAGATTCCTCTGGCACCGAACGGGCAAATTCTACTTCGCGCTCGTCCAGCCCCTTCACCCTCGATTCGTCAAGATGGTCCTGAAGAACACGATCGCCCGAAGCAACACACGCCCACCAAAAGCACCCAGCGATACCTGTGAGTGAGTCACCCCTTGGGCGGCGCTACCACAGACCGAACGACAGCAGCGCCCAAACCCGGCGTTTGGTGACGGTCGGCTGTGGGGATAGGGGATGGCTGGTATGGGATTGTGAGTATCCCTGGGCCGGTCGTGGTGGCCGGTCAGTGTTTGGTGCCGGTGACCTGGTGTGACCCTGTATGGGATTTGCCCGACCGATGGGTTGGTGCTTTCCAGGTGATTTGTCCGCTGGGTTGCCGGTGCCGGCCTGGCCCGCTGTTACTGGCCTGATCAGAAGCCTGTCCACCCCTGGTGGGGTGTGACCCGTCACAGTCCTGTCGTTGCAGTTCTCTCCCAGGCCGGCACTGACACATTGCGCGCCCTTGAGGAGGCACCACATCATGCTGACAGAACTGGTCGATCACGTCATCGGCATCGACCCCGACCGGGACTGGATCACCGCCGCGGTCGTTGATGCCAACACCACCGGGGTGGTCACTACCGCCCGGTT
>JAAEMS010000143.1 GCA_024225275.1 Actinomycetes bacterium | reverse complement strand
GGCGTCGCCGCAGGAAGCCGCGCTCTGGTGTAAGGGTGGCCAACGCCTCGAGCTCATCGCTGGGGATGGCCCGAAGGGCGGCCGCGAACTCGGCCCCTGACTGCCAACGATTGTCGGGGTGCTTGGCCATGGCCTTCTCGAGTACGGCTTCGAGGCCGTCACCCACCGGTCGGATCGATGAAGGTTTCGGTGGCTCTGAGTCGGCATGGAAGTGGAGAAGGTCGAGACGCTCACCGTAGAAGGGCGCCTTGCCGGTCGCGAGTCGGTACAAGGTGACCCCCAGCGAGTACAAGTCGGCCCGGGCGTCGACGGGTGGACCCGACAAGGCCTGCTCGGGCGAGATGAACAGGGGAGACCCGTAGACCCGTCCTGGGACCATGTCGGGATCATCGAGGTCGAGAGCCAGCCCGAAGTCGAACAGGATCGGGACCCCACCCTCGTCGAGGTCACCGGTGAGCAGAATGTTCGACGGTTTCACATCGCGGTGGACGACCCGGCGGCTGTGGACATGCTGGAGAGCCTCGGCCGTCGCGATGCCGACGGCCACGGTTTGGGCCACGCCCAGGGCGACCTCGGGCCCCAGGCGGTCGGCCACCGTGCCGCCGGCCACCAGATCCATCTCGATGTAGTGGAGGTCGGCGATGGTGCCCCCCCGCCGGGCCCGCACGATGCCCGGGTGGTCGAATCGCTGCATGACCCGGAACTCCTTCTCGATGGCGGCCCGGATCTCGGCCCGCCCCTCGGCGAAGGGGGTCAGTAGCTTGAGGGCGATGCGTTCGTCGTCGGAGTTCAGAGCCGCGTAGACAACCGAGACGCCGCCCTTTCCGAGCACCGCCTCGATGCGATAGGGGCCGAACCGGCGACCCACCCGCAGATCGGACATGCCCCTATCCTGGCCGATCTGCTCTGGGGTCGGGCCCCCACCGGGGTTCATGGGTTCAACGTCAGCCTTCGTTGGCCGATGCTGCACCGATGGGATTGTTGGTGAGAGTGCGCGTCTTTGGCCTGGCGGGCCTCCTGGTACTTGGTCTGCCGGGCTCTATCGCCGTCGCGTCCGCCACCGAGACCCCAGAGTGGATCAGTGATCCGAGCTGGGCCGAAATTGCCGTCACCAGCCCTGATTACGACCGAGTAACGGCGGACATCCTCACCATCGAGGATCGGCTCGTGGTCCTCGTCGATCGCACCGAAAGGGCCGAGTCTCTGTCCGAACACCTCGAGGGTGAGGTCCTCGCCTTGGACGAGGCCGTTGCGATTCACCACAGCGAGTCGGTCGAGTCCGAGGACCAGCGACAGGCCGCCGTCGACGATCGGGTGGCGCTGGCCATCGCCCAATACATGGGTGTCGGCGGCCAGGAAGCGCCGGGAGTGACCGGTCCCGAGGTCGACCGCCAGCAGGCGCTGGACAAGGTGTACAGCACCATGGTCGACGATGACCGAGTGGCCACCGCGGCAGTGGCCACCCTTCGCCGCGACCAGGCCGAAACGGCGTTGGCCCAGGCCGAGATCGACCGGTCGGTGACCCGCTACGAGCTCTCCGAGGTCGAGACGGCGCGGGCGCGGGCCGAGGCCGAGACCCAGACTCTGTACGAGATTCGGGCCGAGCTGGGAGCTCAACAGGACGACCTCCGGTGGAACGCCGAGGTCGTGGGATCTGACCTACCCCTCCTCATGCTCGTGGCGTACCACCAGGCCGCGTCGATACTGGCCGAGGAACAGTCCCGCTGCCAGATCACCTGGACCCTGCTCGCCGGAGTCGGACGGTCTGAGTCGAACCATGCTCGGTACGGTGGAGCCCGCACCGATCTGGCCGGCGATCTCAGCCCACGGATCATCGGCCCCCGGCTCGACGGTGTCGAGTTCCAGGAGATCTTCGACACCGACGGCGGCCGCCTCGACGGCGATGTGGAGTACGACCGGGCCGTCGGGCCGATGCAGTTCATTCCTGGAACCTGGCGATCATTCGGTCGAGATGGCGACGGAGACGGCGACGCCGACCCCCAGAACGTTTTCGACGCCACCCTGGCGGCCGCCGACTACCTGTGCCGATCGGGCCCGCTGGTCGGGACCGATCGGCTTCGGGTGGCGTTGCTTTCCTACAACCAGTCGGACGCCTACGGCCAAGCCGTGCTGGACTCCTGGGCCCGCTATGAAACTCTGGGGCTCAACCCTGAGGAGGCGTGGCTGGGTGGGCCGGTGCCCGAGAAGTTGGCCTACTTGCCGCAGGGGGCGGCCGACGGCCTTGACGGGGTCAGCCCCTGAGTGCGGGCTGAGCCTGGAAACGTCGGGCTTCGTCGAGCCGGCCGGTGATCTGGCCGTCATCGGCGAGATAGCCGCGCCCGGTCAGGACACCGATGAGCTCGCTGGTAGTCACCGATACGAAGACGAGAGCCGCGGTGTCGTCGTCGGTGAGGGCTCCCTCGGTGGTGAGATACCCCTCGTCGAGGAGCAGGTCGACGACCTGGGCCTCGCCGGCCGCAATGCTGGAGAGGATCTCCTCGTCGCCGTAGGACGAGAGGTCGATGACGCCGGCACCGCCCTCGAGGAGGAGGTGGGCCGGGGCGGGCCCGTCGCGTAGGTCGACCACCAGACGGGGTTCGACCTTGGGCTCTGGGGTGGCGACTCGGGGTTCGGTGGGTGCCGGGGCCGGCGCGGACACCGGTGGGGTGAAACCGAGGAAGGCGCGAACGGGCTCGGTGATCTCAGCGGGCGTATCCGGGGCAGGCTGCGTCTCGACCGGGGTGACCTCCTCCGGGGGGTGACCGAACGGCTTGGAAACGTCGGCCCCCAAGGAGTCGAGGGCGGCCGGCCAATCGAGCCGCTGGTTCGGGGAGGTAGCGGTGGGTCGCACCAGTGTGGCTGGTTTGATGTTGTCGTCGAGGCGGGTGGTGGACCGTTCGACGAAGATGGCCCGGGAGGTTTCGTCCTCGATCTCCCAGAGATCGAGGACGATGACCAGGACGATGGCCATGCTGATGCCCGCCAGGAGCAAGGAGACCACCCCATCTCCCACCGTGCGGGAGCCAACCTGGAAACTGAGGGACCACCAGTCCATGGCCGCGCCCACGACCAGCATCGCACTGGCGACCAAGAGCAGGCCGGCAATGACCGACCATGTTCTGTTCACTAGTTCGTAACCCTTCTGCCCGCGGCGGATTTGGCTGTGCCGGTCGGCGAGTCTAGCCCGAAGTTTCATGGTGGAGTCCAGCTGTGGAGACTCAGGCGTCAGCGGCCTGATGGCTGCCTTTCGGGGAGGCAACAGGATCTTCGCTGGACCACGGGAAGTTGATCCACTGGTCGGTCCGCTTCCAGACGTACTCACACTGGATCTCGGAATGGGGCTTCTCGTACAGGACAGCAGACCGGACCTCGCCGACCTTGCCCTGACAGAATTCGTGCACGGCCTTCAGGGTCAGCCCGGTGTCAGCCACGTCGTCTGCGATCAGGAACTTCTTGTCGGAGACATCGACCAGGTCGATGTAGGGGGGCAGCATGACCGGTACGTCGAGCCGCTCATCGACGCCGGTGTAGAACTCGATGTTCATGACGAACAGGTTCTTGACCGACAGTGCGTAGCCCAACGACCCAGCGGCAAACAGGCCGCCGCGGGCAATCGCCAGGATGATGTCGGGCTGGTAGCCGTCGTGGGCGATCTGTACCGCCAACTCCCTGATTCCCGTGCCGTACTTGTCCCAGGTGAGGATCTCTCGCTCTGATACGGGACCTGGCTCGCCCACGTTGGGCCTCCTCGCTTCGTTCCGGTTGCGAACCTACTCGCGGCGTCTCCGGTTCGTCGCCTTGGGACGGGTCCCGCTCTGGGTAGAGTGCGTGCGCCGAACGATGGAGTTCCCGCCCATTCGGCCGATGGGAGAGACATGGCCTCCGTCACCCAGCGAATCGAGCGGATGCTCGGTGAGGTTCGGGCCTGGCGCTCAGGTACGAATGAGTCGGGCATCAGCCTGGCTCCCGACCTGCCCGACGCTGACGAACGCAAGCTGCGAGCCGAGATCGACCTGTGTATCGCCGGGCGAGGCGGTGAGGTGGCGGCCCGCCGCCGCGCCGGCCGAATTGGTGAGGCCTTTCTGGTCCTCGACGAGGTCGGTCGCAAGCGCTTCTTCGCGGTGCTGGCCGACGACTACGGGGTGGACCGGCACTCGGTCGATTCCGCCATTTCCGCCGTCGATCATGCTGGCGACCACCTCCTGGCCCGCCGGGCCGCCGAGGCCGAGCTCCGCGAGGCACTCACCGCTCCCCGGGCCCGCCTCCTCCGGCGGTTCATCGGCCTCGAGGATGGGCTTCCGTTCCTGGTCGATCTGCGCGAGGAGCTCATGGCCCTCACCCGGCGCGACGAGCGCTACGAGGGCCTCGACGAGGATCTCCGCGGCCTGCTCGAGAGCTGGTTCGACGTTGGTCTCCTGCGCCTCGAGCAGATCACCTGGGATTCGTCGGCGTCCCTGCTCGAGAAGCTGATCGAGTACGAGGCCGTCCACGCCGTCGAGTCCTGGGACGACCTCCGCAATCGGCTCGGGCCCGACCGCCGGCTGTATGCGTTCACCCATGCTGCGGTGCCCGGCGAGCCGCTCATCTTCGTCGAGGTCGCTCTGACCCGGGGCATGAGCGACAACATCACCGATCTGCTCGACCCGTCGATCGACGACCCGGACCCCGACGAAGCGGACACCGCGATCTTCTACTCGATCTCCAACTGCCGGGTCGGCCTCGCGGGTGTGAACCTGGGTGACTTCCTGATCAAGCGGGTCGTAGAGAGGCTCAGCGCCGAGCTACCCCACCTCGAGACCTTCGCCACCCTGTCCCCGATCCCCGGGTTCCGAGGTTGGCTCGAACGGGCCTTGTCGGCCGACGATCCTCTACTCACCGACGAGGAGCGAGCGGCGATCGCCCCCGATGATTCGGTCACCGCCAGCCGCCGGCTCCTCGCCCTGCTCCAGGCCCACGATTGGCACATCGACCCGGTGGCGGTTGACACGATGCGTCCGATCCTCACCCGCCTGTGTGCCGAATATCTGGTACGAGAGCGGCGGAACGGTCGGGCCGCTGACCGGGTGGCCAACTTCCACCTGTCGAACGGGGCCCGGATCGAGCGTTTGAACTACTTGGCCAATCCGGCACCTGCCGGCCAGGAACGGGCCGTGGGGATGATGGTCAATTACCGCTATCTGCCCAGCGACATCGAGCGCAACCACGACCGCTACATCAACGAAGGCGTCATCGCCCACAGCGACCGCGTTCGTCACCTGCTCTAGGCGGTCAGGCTCCCACACCCTGCATCTTCTCGGCGACGCGGCGGTGGGTGGCCAGTTGGCCATCGATGCCGGTGGCGGTCAGCGCCCCGCTCTCCACCACCGGGCGGCCGGCCACCACGGTGTGGTGGGCACCCAGGGGTCCACAGCGCAGCCAGGCTTCGACCGGGTCGCTCAGGGCACCAGCAAAGGAGACCCCGTCGAGCTTCCAGGCGACCAGATCGCCTACCGCACCCACCGACAGTTCACCGATCTCACCCTCGCGGCCCAGGCATGAGGCCGAGCCCCGGGTGGCCATGTCGAGCACCCGCCGGGCCGTCATCTCGCCGGCGTGTCCGTGTTCGCCGCCCCGAAGGCGTCCCTGGAGCAGGGCCGTCCGGGCCTCAAGCCACAGCGACGCCGCATCGGCCGACGCCGAGCCGTCGCAGGCCAGTCCGACCGGCACCCCGGCCACCTGGAGATCATTGACCGGGGCCAGACCCGCGCCCAAGATCATGTTCGAGCTGGGGCAGTGGGCCACACCGGTGCCCCAGGTGCCGAGCCGGCGGATCTCGTCAGGGTTGGGCTGGACACAATGGGCGATCCAGGACCGGTCGCTGCCCCAGCCCACCGCTTCGAAGTGGTCGAACGGGCGTCGACCGAAGTGCTCGATGCAGTAGTCGTCCTCGTCCCGGTCCTCGGCCAGGTGAGTGTGGAGACGAACATCGAGCCGTTCGGCCAGCTCGGCGGTACGGGTCATCAACTCGGGGGTGACCGAGAACGGCGAACAGGGAGCCAGAGCGACCCGGGTCATGGCCCCCTGGGTTGGGTCGTGGTGGCGGCCAACCGCGGCTTCGGACTCGGCCAGGATGGTGTCGTCGTCCTGCACCACCGAGTCGGGGGGCAGGCCTCCGTCCTTCTCCGACAGGCTCATCGACCCTCTCGTCGGGTGGAACCGCATACCGAGCTCGCGGGCGGCCGTGATCTCGGCGGTCAGCAAGTCTCCGCCCCCGGCCGGATGTACGTACAGGTGGTCGGTGCTGGTGGTGCAGCCTCCGAGGGCCAGCTCGGCCAGACCCACCCAAGCGGAAATGTAGGCGGCCTCCTCGTCGAGGCGGGCCCAGAGGGGGTAGAGGGTCTCGAGCCAGACGAAGAGGTTGCCGTCGAGGGCGGGACGGTAGGCGCGGGTGAGGTTCTGATAGAGGTGATGGTGGGTGTTGATGAGCCCTGGGGTCACGAGGCAGCCGGCGGCCAACAGGCGCCGGGTCGCCTCGGGCTCGGGGTCAGAGGGGCCTCCGATGGAGGAGACGAAGCCGTCGGTGATGGCCACCCAGCCCCCCGCGATCTCTCGCCGGTCATCATCGACGGTGGCCACCAGATCGGCCCCGTGGACGACCAGGTCGGCGGCTCGGTGGGTCTCATCGGCGGCAGCCATCGTCGGGCAACCTACTCGCGTCACCAGGGTTGAGTCCTTCAAGTCCGGACTTCGGCCGGCCGATCTGGGTTGGGTGGAGACCTTGACACCTGGCGCGGGCGCCGACCTACACCGGGGGCGCGGTCTGGTGGTGGGATCGGTATTCCTGGCCCTGGTTTCGAGCGTGTTGGCCGTGGGCATCGTGTTCGCGGCCATCGAGCGCGGTCACACGGTGGAGGCCGCATCAGAGGAGGCCGCCGCGGCCCGATTCCTTGCCGCCCGCAACACACTCCTGGCCGCCATTGACCGTGAGCACGGGCTACTCGAGCTCCTGGTGATCGAATCTGGGGCGGCCCCGGCTGATCTCGCCAACGAGCACGCCGCGGCCCGGACCGAGCGTCGGGCGATCCAGGCTGACACCTATCTCGAGGTGGCCGATCTCAGCGAAGGCACGAGTCAAGGAGCCGTCATTGCCGACACCTGGCTGGTTGCGGTCTCCCCGGTTGAGATCGGAACTGATGTCTCGGCTGTCGAGATTCTCCGCCGGCTCGAACGACTCCGGTTGCTGGTGCTCGACGCCGGTGGTGCAGGCGATATCGGCTCCACCCCCGAGCTCGCCCTCCTGGTCGACCAGAGTCGCCGGCCCGTGGTCTGGGATCTGACCGAGGCCCTCTTCGCCGAAGAACCGTTGTCGCTTCCCGACCCGAGCCGGTTCCTTCCGGTGGCACCGCTGACCGACCGGGTGCCGGCGGCGGCTGTGGCGGTCGATGACCTGCTCGAGTCGGCCGAGTGGGCATCGATGGTGGACCTGGCGGTGGCCGGTGAGCCTCCTACCCCGTCCGAGCTGGCCGTCCTGTTCGGTGCCCTCCACGATGACCTGGCGGCTACCAGCGAGCTCCTCCACGACAATGCCGTGGTCTCGGCCGAGGCCCGGGCCTCCCGCACTGCCCTATCCGCACTTCTGGCCACCGTGATGGCCGCCGCTGTGCTGCTCGTGGGCGTCGGAGGGGCCGCCGTTCTGGTGCGTCGCCGCCGCCGGCTCGATGACCTCCTGGTCGCCCTGGCCCGGACCGACCCCCTGACCCGGTTACGCAACCGTTTGGCCCTCACCACCGAGTTCGCACCGACCCTCGCCAACCCCCGGCGGGCCGGACACGCCCTGCTCCATCTCGACCTCGATCGGTTCAAGGCCGTCAACGACACCTACGGTCACAAGGTCGGAGATCAGGTGCTCACCGTCTTCGCCCGGCGGCTCACCGAAGCGGTGGGCGAACAGGCCGCGGGCCTGGCCCGGGTCGGGGGCGATGAGTTCGTCGTCGTGCTTCACGATCTCAGCCATCCCGAGGGCAGCGCCCAGCAGCTCGGCACCCGGATCCTCGAACACATGGGTGCGCCGGTGCGGGTCGGTGAGCGCAACATCGACGTGGGTGTCAGCATTGGCATGGCCGTGGCCAACGAAGGCATCGAGCTCGAGGACCTGCTCCTGGAAGCCGATATTGCCCTCTACCGGGCCAAGGAGGCCGGCCGCGGGAGGACCTGGCTCTTCGATCAGGTCGATGAGCGCGACCTCATCCGCGAGCTCGACCATGTATTCGATGCCGGTGAGATCAGGGTCGATCTACAGCCCCAGGTCGAGATCGCCACCCACGAGATCGTCGGAGTCGAGGTGCTGGCCCGTTGGGAGCGCGAGGACGGCTCGATCCTCCCCGCCCGCGACTGGATCGGTACCCTCGAGTGGTTGGGGGAGTCACACCGCCTCCTCGAGGTGGTGGCCAGCGCCGCCGCCCGGGCTGCCGACACGGTGGGTGAAGCGTGGCAGGGCCGGTTCTGGCTCAACCTCGCGGCGTCCGACCTCAACGGCCTCGATGCCGCGGATGCCCTGATCAGCCGGCTGGAGGCCACCGGGCTGCCCCTCGAGCGGTTCGGTGTCGAGATGGACGAAACCGCTGATGTGGTTGACATCGACCATGTGGCCGAGGTCCTGGGTCAGGTCCGGGCCCGCGGGGTGAATATCGCTATCGACAACTTCGGCCGAGGCAACAGCCCTCTCCAACACCTGACACTCCTCCCCCTGGATTGTGTGAAATTGGACCACTCGGTCATCACCAACATCGAGACCGACGAGCGGCAACGGGCCCTGGTGGCCGCCATGGCCGACATCTGTTCGACGCTGTCGATTGATCTGATCGCCGAGGGGGTCGAGAACGGGTCGGAGCTGGCCCTGCTCAGCGACTACGGCATCCGCTATGCCCAGGGCCATGCGACCGGCCGCCCCCTGTCGCCCCAGCAGCTCGGACGGTCGGTTCTGCCTCCGGTGACCAAGGACGACCGCCCCCGGCTGGACCCTCACCGCATATGACTGGTTGCTGGGTCATGACCTGCGGGGCCGGTGAACAAGGGTGCCGGCGGGCCCGGCCACGTTGGCGATCTCGAAGGTGGTGCTCACTACAGTGACCGTCGTGGCCTGACCCGGCGACAACGAGGGGTGGGCCGCACCCCCGACTACGGGTCATAGAGTGCGACAGAGCAGAGAGGATACCGACATGTCCGACACCGTCGAGACCAGGTCCATCAGCTACGACGCGGCCCGGCGTGTCCTCGACGCCGCGGTCGCAGCCGCCGCCAGCGCCGGGAAGAGTATGTGCATTGCCGTCACCGACCCTTCGGGGCTACCAGTCCTGACGGCCCGCATGGACGGATCCCCGCGTCTCTCCCTGCAGATCGCCCAGGACAAGGCCTACTCGGTGGCCTCGTTCGGAGGCCTTCCCACCGATGCTTGGTGGGCAATGATCAAGGACGAACCGGCCCTCGTGCACGGAATCACCCACACTCCCCGTCTGACCATCTTCGGTGGAGGAGTCCCGCTGGTGGTCGCCGGGGCCCTGGTGGGCGCCATCGGGGTGTCGGGCGGCAGCGCCGAAGAAGACCGCGAAATCGCCCAGGCGGGTGCCGACGCAGTGTCCTGAGGTCTCAGGCCTGGCGGCGCTGGATCTGGATCCGCTCGTCGAGCGCATCGGTGATGGCCCGCCCGTCGAGACTGTTCGGAAGGCGGATGGTGCCGTCCTTCTGGGTCTCGAGGGCCGGCGAGAACATGAGTTTGCCGAAGGAGCGGCCTCGATCGATGGCCACGATGTCGGTGTAGCGAACGAAAGCCCCGGTATCGATGGGGGGGCGGCGCACCTCGACCCCGTCCTCGCGGAGCTCGACGAACGAGCCCATCTGCTCCCAGAAGACCAGGGCCGCCACCACGGCTGCGGGGGCGAGGATCCACCACTTGCCCTGGGCGATCGACACCACGAGGGCCACCCCGATGATGAGGCCGACCTTCCAGTAGCCGGACTTCCCGGGTTCGAAGCGGACGACCGTAAGTGGAGGGGGGTCGGAGCCGGCCACTAGTTGCCCTGGGCGCCGCGGAGTTGCTCCATGATCGACTTGCAGTCGGGGCAGACCGGGTACTTGTCGGGGTCACGGTTGGGGATCCAACGCTTGCCGCACAGGGCGATCACTTCGTGACCCTCGACGGCGCTCGACATGATGTCGGCCTTGCGTACATAGTGGGCGTAGCGGTCGTGATCACCCTCGGACAGACGGGTGTCCTCGACAGGCTTGATCACAGTCTCACTCATGAACGCGAGTGTACGAGACGATCCCCTCAGGGGCTCAGTACCGCTCGGGTGGTGAGCACCGGTGAGCAAGAGCGGAAGGGGATTGCCGGCTGATCTCGGTCACCTATCCGCTCAGCTCCTACGCCTCGACGTTGACCTCGATGGAGTGCCAGCCGGTGGCGCCACTGGGGGCCGGTGTGGTGCGGTCCTGGGGCTGGGTGGTCTCGGTGGAGTCGGTGGCCCGGCAGCGGATCTGGTGTTGGCCCGGAGTCGCGTTCCAGTCCACCATCCACTGACGCCAGGCTCCGTCGCCGATGCTCTCGGACATGAGGGCCTCGACCCACGGGCCGTCATCGACCTGGACCTCCACTCGGTCGATCCCCCGGCTGGGTGCCCAGGCGACCCCGGCGATGGGGGTGACCCCGGCGGCTACCTTGGGGCCGTTGCCGGGAACGTCGATGCGGGACTGGGTCTTGATCGGGCCCAGCTTGGACCAGCCACGAGGCACCCAGTAGCCGTCGAAGGCCTCCCAGGTGGTGAGCTCGACCTCGCTGAGCCACTTGGTGGCCGAAACGTAGCCGTACAGGCCCTCCACCACCAGGCGGGCCGGGAAGCCGTGCTTGACAGGCAGGGGCTCGCCGTTCATGCCGACGGCCACCATGGCGACCCGATCCTCGGTGAGGATCTCGGTGGGGAAGCCAGCCGTCCAGCCATCGACCGAACGGCCGACGATCTGGCTGGCCGAAGGATCAGCCCCGGCCTCCTCGAGCAGCTCTCGCAGGGGAACGCCCTGCCAGAGGGCGTTGCCCACCAGCCGGCCACCGACCTCGTTGGAGACACAGGACAGGGTGACGATCTCCTCGACCAGGTCTCGAGCCAACAGGTCGTCGTAGGTGAGCGTGATCTCGGTGTCGACCATGCCCTTCACCGTCATGGACCACCCTGCGGGGTCGACCTGGGGCGGAACCAGCGCGGTGTCGATCAGATAGAACTGGTCATTGGGAGTGATGAGCGAGCTCAGTCCGTCGACGCCGCCCGAGAGGTCGGCCTCGGAGGGAGCGACCAGGGTTGTGGCGGTGGCCCCTGAGCCGGCCATGGGCAGATCGACCTCGGCCCGGGCCGCCTCGACCGAGTTGCTCGACTGGAGTCGCTGACCCCCGACGGCGGTCACGGCCCCCAACCCGGCCACCCCACCACTGGCCAACAGGAATGCCCGCCGCCCGTGGTGAGAGTTGGTGGGCGTTTCGGCCGTGGTGGGTACCGGCGTCGAGAGCGCGATGCCGAGGAGGATCACCAAGGCCCCGACCCCCGCCACCCCGGCAGCCGCGGCAACGAGGATGGCTCCGGTGTTCGATGCCACCGGATCGTCCAGGGCCATCAGGCCCCCGAAGACCGCGAAACCGACGAAACCGGCGATACCAGCGGGTCGACTGCGGATACCGAGGACACCGAACACCGCCCCGAGGACGATCGTGGTCACGGTGATGCCGGTGAGCAGGAGGGGCTTCTGGTTGGTGCCGAAGATCTGGATGGTCTGCCGAATGACCGAGCCGGGGGTCTCCGAAACGAAGAGCCGGCCCACCGACGGGATGAGCGACGGGAAGGTGTGGCTGAACCCTGCTACCAGCTCACCCACGCCCAGGGCGGTGGTGGCGGCGGCTGCGCCGGCCAGTGCTCCGACCCACCGGGGGGTGTGATGCTCGGGCGCGAGCTCTGACTCCGGCGTCGGCTCCAGGGATGGTTCGGCGATCGTCATGGCCACGATGGTAAGGAATGCCGAGGATCCAATGGTGGTGAGGCGAGGATTGTTCAGACCTTGGTAAGAGGTGTGCCCAACCGCGAAGATAGGGCGGGTTGGCGGAATGGATCTGCCGGCCACCGGGTTCCGCCAGCGCCCCGACCTCTGAGGAGAACCGTGAGACGTACGATCTTGATATTCACTGCCGGTTCGCTGGTACTGGCCGCCTGTGGCGGCTCCAGCGGAGGCGACGAAGGTGCAGCCGAGCCGGCCACGGCGCCCGTCACATTGCCCCGGACCACCGAGGCGGGCGAGGCCGGTCAGGTCGGGCCCACCACATCGGCTGCGACCCCGGCGCCCACCGAGGCGGCCGCCGATCCGGTGCTGAACCTATTCCCCGACGTCGATGTCATCGAGATCGCCACTGGCGAAACCATCAACCTGCTGAGTCTCATAGCCATCGACCAGCCAGTGCTGCTCTGGTTCTGGGCCCCTCACTGACCGACCTGCCGTCGGGAGGCTCCCGACGTCGAGCAGTTTGCTCGAGATCACAGCGATCAGGTCACCGTCGTCGGCCTCGGTGCCCAAGACAGCCTGGAACAGGCCGAGGACTTCGTGGCCGACAACGGCACCACCTCCTTCCCCATGCTCTGGGACCCCTCGTCCGAATCGTGGGCCGTGTACGGCGTCGAGGGCCAGCCGGCTGCCATCCTCCTGCGCCCTAGCGGCGAACCGGTCACCGGGTGGATCGGTGCCTTCCCCCCTGACGAGGTCCTCGAGCTCGCCGCCGGATAGCGTCGGGGCGATTCATCCCCGGGAGGGCCCGTGTTCGTTCGTGTCGATACCGCCGCTGAAACCACCACCCTCGAGGAGCCGGGCGACTGCACCCGGTTCCATGTCGAGCTGATCGGCTCCGACGACGCCCTGGCCGCCACTCTTGGCGACGTCGGCCGGGTCGACGGCAAGCACGTCTGGGTCTCTCCGGGTGCGGTTCGGCGTCTGGCCGTCGGTCAGGTCAACGACAACTGGGAGAGCGATTTCGCCGGCATGGTCGGCTACGCCACCAGCAAGGGCTGGGTCGACGACGCGGGGGCCATTCGCGCCCATATCGAACACCCGGTCTGAGCCAGGGTCGGGTCAGACGTGGTGCTTGACCCGTGGGCGGGGTCGCCGTCGCGGACGTCCTGGCCATGCGGGGAAGACACGGGATTGGGCGGGTGGCCGCCCCTCGTGCTGTTGCCGCCGGATCGGTGTGATGGGCCATGATGGGACCACCACGAACCGTTGCCGCCAGGAGGCCCCCGGTGAAGATCGTTGTCGACTACGACCTGTGTGAGAGCAATGCGGTGTGCATGGGCGTCGCTCCCGAAGTGTTCGAGGTGGGCGACGACGATTTGTTATACGTCCTGAACGAGAATCCCCCCGAAGACATGAGAGCCAAGATGGTTGAGGCGGCCGACCGTTGCCCGAAGCAGGCGATCACGATCGAGGACTGAGTCTTGGCCGGCACGGGTGCCGAAGCGGGCAGAACGGCCCAATCAAGCCCCGAGTTGGTCTGAACGACCCATTCCCAAGCCTCCCTGCCTCCTCCATTCTGGGGTTCGAACAGGGAGACACTGATCCTGCGAGCGACACCTGGTCGCTGGGCTTGCAGGGGAGTCACAGCGAAACCGGCCCTGACCCGGGACTTGGACGAGCCGAGTCCCCGTATCAGGAGGACTTCGCCCCATGATCCAAGACCCACGTGCCCCTTCCCTACGGTTTGCCCGGCTTGTTGCCGGCACCACCCTCTCGGTGGGCATGCTTCTCGCCGGCACCGGCGTGGCTGCGGCCCAGTCCGATCCGGCTTCGAGCGAGTCCGGATCAATTGGTTCGCCCTCGGTCAGTCTCGAGACGCAGACCAACGGGCAGGATCTCGATACCGAGGCCGAGGCCATCGACCTGACCATCGGCGACACGGCCGCCTTCAGCTATGTCGTGACCAATACCGGTGACCTCGATCTCGGCCAGGTCAACGTCTGGGACGACGAGCTGGGCGCGGTCTGTGTGGTCGACGCCATGGCTCCCGGCGCCGTGCACGTCTGCCAGGCCACCAAGACCGTCACGCTCGGTCTGTGGTCGGCCCGGGGATCCGTGAGCGGCCAGCCGGTCGATTCGGCCGGTCACCCCTTCCCCGACACCACCGGCCTCCCCGGATCGGTGACTGGGCAGGACAACTCGTTTCATGTCGGGGTCGGACTTCCGGCCATCGACATCGAGAAGGACGTGAACGGCTTCGACGCCGACACCGAGGATGAGGCCGCCACCCTGACCATCGGCGACGCCATCACCTGGAGCTATGTGGTTACCAACACGGGCGCCCTGCCCCTCGACATGGTGACGATCACCGACGACGAGCTCGGCCCCGTCTGCGTCCTCGAGGGGCTTCTCGCTCCCGGTGAGCAGCACACCTGCACCATGACCGGTGTGACCCAGCAGGGCCTGCATGGCATGACCGGCAGTGTTTCGGCCATCCCTGCGGAAGGATCCAACGCCGTCTTCGACAGCGACCCGTCGTGGTACCGGGCCAGCGAGGCCACCACCACCACGCAGCCGACCACCACCACCACGCAGCCGACCACCACGTCGACCACCAGCCTCGAGGTCCTGGGCACCACCGTGGTGAGCGTCTCTCCCCAGGTGTTGGCCCACACCGGACGAGCCACCACTGGCCTCGGCCTCACCGGCGGTTTCTTGCTGGCCGCCGGCTTCGGCCTCATCGCCGCCGTGCGGCACCGGTTCGGTCTCGACTGAGAAACAGCTTCTCGAGCAACTGAGAACACAAGACAGCGAACTCTCCCATGGAGAGCGGGGCGGGCCCAGGGCGAGGGTCCGCCCTGTTTCGTTTTCTGTTCTTGATCCCGCCACCAGTCAGGTGGTTGCCTTCTGGAGGTTGGTCACACCGCGGCAGGATCAAATGAGTGAACCAGGCACCTGTCCTCCAGGCGGCCTGATGCGTAGCGGCCCCAATAGCCGCCGACGGCCCAGCGGGCGTAGTCACTCCAGGTCAGGGCGGCGGGGTCGGTGATGCGCCGGACGACTTGGCGGATGCCACCCTCGTGGATGGCGTAGCCGGCCCAGACTCCCGGGTGATCGACGGTCGAGGAGATCTCGGTGAGGCGTAGCGACCGGTAGGTGCGGGTTCGGCACCGGTGGGTGTGGCCGTGGGTGAGGAAAGAGCCGGGTCGCACGTCGTGAAGGTCGTCGAGGAAGCGGTCGGCCTGGGAACGGGCGACGCCGACGGGTATGTGCCGGGCCCGCTCGGTGGTCTGGAGGTGGTGATGGGTGGCCAACATGACCGGGCCGGGGGCGTCGGCGGCCAGGCTGATGGCCTCCTCGTGCGCATGGTCGAGCCGGCCTCTGCCCCGACCGGCGATGGTGGTGTCCAGCAGCACGATCGAGAGTCCGGGTAGGTCGCGCCGGTGGGGCTCGCGGTGTAGGGGGTGACCGGCGACCAGGTCGGGGACATCCACTGTCGACGAAGGTGACACCTCGTGGTTGCCGGGAATCAGGTCGACGGGGCGGCCGTCCGCCTCGAGGAGCCGGGCCAGGGCGTCCCACGTGTGCTGATGGCTCTGATGGACGGCGTCGCCCTTGATGAGCAGGTGGGCGCCACCCCACGCGGCCGACTCGGCGAGAGCGGCCATGGTGGCCCGTTCGGGCACCGTGTGGGGGTCGGGGTCGCTGTGGCGCATCGTGCGCAGGACACCGAAGCCGTTGCAGCCGATGTGCATGTCGTTCATGGTGGCGACCCGCATCACCTCCTCGCCCGGCGGTGGGGTGAGCGTGGTGAGTGCCAGATCGATACGACCGGAGGCGGTGTGCACCTCGATCACTGTGTCGGCCCCCGGAACGAGGCCGACCACATCGATGGCGCCCGCACCATGGTCGGTGGGGACGATCATGTCGGTGTCGCCGCCGAGGATCCGCAGCTCGCGGCCCGGTCGGTCGCGCCAGATCACCTGGGCCCGGTCGGGCTCCACCGCGAATACTGCAGCCCAGGGCCGAACGGTGGGGGGCGGCCAGATCGGGTTGGCCATCAGGTCTTCAGGGCGGCAGCCAACTCGGCTCCCTGAGCCGAACGCAGGGTCGACAACACCTGGAGCCGTTCGAGGTGCTGGTCGAGGGTCATCTGGCCCTGGGGGATCGGGTGCTCGGCGAAGAAGCCCTTGATGTCGGTGGTCTCCTCGGGTCGGGTCAGGGCGATGATTCCGCTGACCATGGGCACGATCGAGTTGCTGGGGTAGCGGTCGAGTAGGGCTTCCCAGTTCAGCCGCATCCACCGCCAGACGTGGGCACCATGGTTCCGGTTGCGCATCGCCGAGGCCAGCACGTAGGGAGCGTTCTGGCTGCGAACCTCCTGGCGGTCCACCAGATCGAGTAGTTGATCGATCTGTTTCACACCGGGGAATCGGGTCAGGGCGTACAGGTTGCGCAATTGCTCCTGGGGGGTGGGTGCGTGGCGGAATCCGGCCAGGAAGGAATCGAAGTCGTGCTGATCACCGTGGGAGGCAATGACGTCGATCGCGGCGGCCGCCAGTTCCGGCGCCGCCTCGGATTCGGCGTTGTTGATGGCCCGCGACCGCTCGAGGGCGGCCGCGTCGTGCCCGAGATCGCCGCGGAGGCGGAGGAGAAGGGCCCGAACCCCGCGGGTGCGTTCGTCGTCGTCGGGCCGGGCGTCTGGACCGAGGCTCTGGGCCATCGGGCCGGTGAGGTCGCGGACCCGAGCGGCCAGAGCCTCGCGGGCCTCGTCGTCGTCGAGCAGGCGATCGATGGCGTCGAGGCCCGCCGAGATTCGTTGCCAGACCGAGAGGTCGGTGTCGTCGGCGAACCGGTCGACGAGGTCGAGGAACTGGGCGATCGTCCGCTCGCCTGCCAGCACCGCGGCCCAGCCATCGTCGATCAGCCCGTAACGCTCGACCGGATCGAGGGTGGCCATGGCTGTCGCGAGCGCGTCGGAGAGGGCATCGTCGTAGGTGGCCCGGTACCAGCCGCTGCCTCCGGCATTGATCACCACCCAATCGATGGGTGTGTTGCCGGCGATGGAGGCTGAGCGGCCGTCGAGCAGGACCCGCTCGATGCCGACCTCACCACCCCGGCTGAGCCGGGCTACCACCGGAACCGCCCACTGGGCTTCGTCGACCTCGGCGCCGGCATGGTGATAGCGGCGCTGGTCGAGCTCGACCGTCTGACGGTCAGCCGAGAGCCGGGCCGACACGACTGGGAACCCGCCCTGGAAGATCCAGCTGGCCATGACCCGGCGGATGGGCTGGCCCGAGGCGTGCTCGAGCGAACCCCACAAGTCGTCGGTTTCGGTGTTGCCGTAGGTGTGGGTGGCCATGTAGTGGCGACAGCCCTCACGGAACGTTTCCGGGGTGAGGTACTGCTGAATCATGCGGACGACGGCCGCGCCCTTTTCGTAGGTGAGGACGTCGTACATGCCCTCGGCCTCGTCGGGGGACACCACGTCGAACTCGATGGGACGGGTCGAGGCCAGTTCGTCGATCGTGAAAGCCGCCGATCGCGACAGCCCGAAGGACACCCACCGGTGCCACTCGGGCTTCCAACCGTCGACGGTGTGCATCTCCATGAAGGTGGCGAAGGCCTCCTTCAACCAGATCCCGTTCCACCACCGCATGGTCACGAGGTTGCCGAACCACATGTGGGCCAGCTCATGACTGATGACGTCGGCGGCCCGTTCCATCTCGGGCTGGGTGGCCGTGGATTCGTCGATCAGCAGGAGTACTTCGCGGAACGTGACGCAGCCGATGTTCTCCATGGCCCCGAACGCGAAGTCGGGCAGGGCGACCATGTCGCACTTGCCGAACGGGTAGTCGATGGCAAAGAAGTCGCTGAGGTGACGGAGGGCGAAGGCGCCGATGTCGAGGGCGAACGGGGTGAGGTGGGCCTTGCCGGGCACGTGCACGATGCGTAGCGGGACACCGTCGACATCGACGGGGTCGGTGGCCTCGAGGGGGCCAACCACGTAGGCCACCAGATAGGTGGAGATGACCGGCGTCTCCTCGAACCGGATGGAACGGCGGCCGCCCTCCAACTCGGTGATCGTCTCCTCGGGACCGTTGGCGATGGCCAGGAGCCCCTCGTCGATCTCGAGGGTCACTGCGAAGGTGGCCTTCAGATCGGGCTCGTCCCAGCAGGGGAAGGCCCGGCGAGCGTGGGTCGATTCGAACTGGGTGGTGGCGATGGTGCGTTCGTGGCCGTCGTCGTCGGTGAAGGTGCTCCGGTAGAAACCCACCAGCTTGTCGTTGATGCTGCCGGAGAACTCGATCTCGACGAGGGTGGGCCCGGCCTCGAGCCGGCCGTCGAGCTCGAGGGCGACTCTCTCGGTCTCTTCGTCGAACACTGGTGTCGCCGCCAGGCCCCCTGCGGTGGCCGACTGGATCTCCAGGTCCACGGCGTTGAGCACCAGTTCGGACACCGCTTCATGAACGTCGATCTCGATCGTGACCGAGCCGGTGAAGCTGGCCAGGTCCAGGTCGGGCCGGAGCGCCAGGTCGTAGCGGCGGGGCGTGGCGGTACGAGGAAGGCGATACCGGGAGATGTCGGTCACAGAAGGGCTCCGGAAGCTGGCGGTCGACTGCGGATCGTATCTGGCCCAGTACGATCCACCGGGTTGACCCGGGACCCAGCCAGGAGCACAGCACCCATGCAATCGCCGTTCGACGCCAGCGCACCGATCGTTGGTATCGGAAACGCCATCGTCGACGTGATCGCCGAGTCCACTCCGGAGTTCCTCGCCGGGCAGGGCCTGGTGCCCGGATCCATGAACCTCATCGACTCCGACCGGGCCGATGAGCTGTATGACCTCATGGGCCCGGCCATCGAGACCTCGGGTGGGTCAGCTGCCAACACGATGGCCGGCCTCGCCAGCTTCGGCGGGGCGGCCGCCTACATCGGCAAGGTCCGCGACGACCAGCTCGGAGAAGTGTTCGGCCACGACATGCACGCCATCGGCGTGGGCTTCGACGCCAGCCCCGGCGCCGATGGCCCGGCCACGGCCCGGTCCCTCATCCTGGTCACCCCCGACGCCCAGCGGACCATGAACACCTTCCTCGGAATCTCGTCGCTGCTATCACCCGAGGACGTCGACGCCGACCTCTGCTCCGCCGCCCCCATCGTCTACTGCGAGGGCTACCTCTGGGACGTCGAAGTCGCCAAGGACGCCATGCTCAAGGCCATGCACGCCAACGTGGCCGGCGGGGGCAGGCCCGCGCTGACTCTCTCTGACACCTTCTGCGTCGAGCGTCACCACCAGGAGTTACTCGACCTGGTGGCCGGCCCCATCGACATCCTGTTCGCCAACATCCACGAGGCCGAGGCCCTGTACCGCACCGAAGACCTCGACACCATCGTCGCTCGAGTCCGCACCGAGGTCGGGCTGGCGTGTATCACCAGGGGGGCCGAGGGCTCCCTGCTGGTCACCCCTGACGATCTCGTCGAGGTCCAGGCCCAACCGGTCGAGGAACTGGTTGATACCTCGGGTGCCGGCGATCAATACGCGGCCGGTGTTCTCCACGGTCTCGTGAGTGGTCATGACCTGGCCACCTGTGGTGCCCTCGGATCGATGGCGGCGGCCGAGGTCATCAGTCATTACGGACCGCGCCCCCGCCATTCGCTGGCAGAGCTCGCCGCCGACCTGCTCTGACCCTTCGGGGTCGGGGGTCAGGTGCGAATCCAGGGTGAGCCGAAGAAACGGCCCTGGCACCAGTCGACCCCCAACTCCGTGAGTACCGCAACTTGCTCGGGGGTTTGGACCCATTCGGCGATGACGTGGGCATCGATGTCGTGAGCCAGGGTCACCACGGCCCGGATGACTGCCTCGGTGGTGGTGTCGGGCAGTTTCTCGGTGAGGGTGCCGTCGAGCTTCACCACGTCGGGCCGGAGCTCAGCCACGATGCTGAGCGTGGCGTATCCCGATGCCACGTCATCGACCGCGATGCCGGCACCGAGATCCTGATAGCGCTTGAGAACCTCGACGGTGTGGGCGATGTCGTCGATGCGGTCGGTCTCGACCAGCTCGAACACCAGGTTCGTGACCGGGATACCGCTGCGCTCGGCAGCCTTCAGGGTCTCGCGGAGCACATCCTTGGGTAGGTCCAGACTGGACGGCAGCACATTGAGGAACAGGAGCTCGCCGGGATCGAGCCAGGATCCGGCACCCCTGATCCCGCTCTCCCGTCCGATCTGATCGAGCTCGTGGAGCCAGTCACCGGCGCGGGCCGCCTCGATGAGCTGGCCGGCCCCGAGCTCACCGTCGCCCTGGTCGGCGCGGATCAGGGCCTCGTAGCCCCGGACCTCCAGGGTGCGCAGGTCGATGATGGGCTGGTACCGGCTGTAGAAGCTGTCGTCGGCCCGCAGGTCTATGAGCTCGGCACTGCGGAACCGGGCCGCCATCGTGCTCATAGGGACGGCCCGGAGCGCGGCAGCCAGTGCCTCGGAGGCGTCGATGCCGGGTTCGACGACGACGGCCCGAGTCCGGTCGGTCTCGCCCGAGCTGAGCTCGCGGTCCACGAGGGCCACGAACTCGGACACATCTGTCAGGGTGACCAGAAGAAGGCTGCCCCTCCGCTCGACATTGAGGCCGGAGCCACGGGCCAGTTCGGCGATCCCATCGAGGATGTGGCGGGTCTGGGCCGTCAACAACAAGGTGAGCTCGGGCCGGTCGGCCGGGTCCAGGTCACTGTCGCCGTATGCCATGGTCGCCCGTCGTGGTCCTGCTCCGCCGTGTCGGGCCCTCAGCCCGCCGGAGAAACGCTAACGCCGGGCCATCCCCCAACCGGGGATGGTGATCGGACGCTCAGAGCTGGGAGCGGCCGCGGTCGACGATGGCCTGACGGCGAGCCTCGATCGAGGCGGGGTCGATGCCGCCCTGGGCCCATTCGCTTCCCATGCGAGCCTCTACGCGCCAGCCCTCGTCGACGGTGGTCCCGGTGACGGCCCGGTAGGTCTCGAGCATGCGGGCGACCCCCCGTTGGTCGTTGCCCGAGATATCGGCGGCGAGAGCCCGCGCGGTGGGAAGGAGCTGGTCGTGGTCGACCACCCGGTTGACCAGGCCCCAGGCCGCCGCCGTGGGCGCGTCGAGGAAGTTGCCGGTGAGTGACAGCTCACGCGCCCTGCGCACGCCGATCGCCTGCGGCAACAGGACCGTCAGCCCCCAGCCGGGCATGACGCCAACCCGGGCGTGGGTGTCGGCGAAGCGGGCCCGATCCGAGGCGATGAGGAAATCACAGTTGAGGCCCAGCTCGAACCCCCCGGTGATGGCAGGCCCGTTGACCGCGCCGATGACCGGCTTGGTGGTGATGGACCAGGGGCGGCCGATCAGGTCGCCTGACTCACCGCTGATGGGGTTGGCCCCGGCACCAAGCTCGCGGAGGTCGAGACCCGCACAGAACGCAGGGTCGGTGCCGGTGAGGATGATCACGTCGACCTCATCGGACCCATCGGCCTCGGCCATGGCGGCGGGGATCGCCGCTCTGAGCTCGCGGTTGAGGGCGTTGCGGGCCTCGGGGCGGTTCATTGTGAGGGTTGCCACCCGGTCGGCGATGTCGATCTCGAGAACGTCGGTGGGGGCCATGACTGCTCCAGCTGGGGTGGGTCTAGTCGTTCGGGTTGTCGTCGTCGGTGGGTGGAAGGTAGTCGAACTCGAGATCACCCAACCGGACGAGGGTCGAGGCGATCCAGCCTCCCATGGCTGCGAAGTGATGGTCCAGGGTCGAACCGTCGGCCAGCACCGACTCGTCGAGCTCGTAGGAGCCCTCGTAGGAAACCTCGATGGCGAACTCAGGACTGGCCAGCGACTCCGGATGGGAGATCTCGATGCTGGGGAGGTTCCGTTCGAGGGGCTCGGGACCCACCGCCGACGACTGTTCGGGCAGTACCTGAAGCACTGCGTTGGCGTCGGGGTGGTCGCGTAGGCGCTGGATCCGGAAGACCAACTCCATCTCGATGCGGGGCCCCTCGTCGACGGTGTCGCCGATGTACCAGGACCGGTAGGCGGTCTGAGCCCACGTGGGCCAGTCGAGGGTCACATCGGCGCGGACCCGCGGGGGCGACCCCTCGCCGGGGAGCCCGTAGGACGTCTCCCATGTGCTGTCGCCGAGGAGTACGTCGACCTGATAGCGCTCCTCGAAGGCCTGGCGCTCGAGCAGGGCACTCTCCATGGCGTCGCGGAGGGCGCCGATTGCATCGGTGAAGACATGATCGAGCACGTCAGTTGTCGCCCCTGCGCTCCCCATCGGGGACCGGGACCGTCGTCTCGGAACTGGCTTCGCTGGTGGATCGGGCCGAGAGGCGGGGGCGGACCAGGGCCGCCAGGTGTTCGGCTCGCTGGTCCCAGGTGTTGGCCGCGGCGATGGCCCGACAGGCCTCGGGCCCGATGGGGGCCTCGACCGCTCGGTCGACGGCAGCGAGGAAGGAGGGGCCCGCTGGGGCGAGGGTGACGGATGGGCCGAGGCCGTCGAGGGCGGGTAGTGGAGTGCTGACCACCGGCACACCCGCGGCGAGATACTCGAAGGCCTTCAGGGGTGACGAAGAGCGGTTGAATCGATTGGTCAGATAAGGGACCAGACCCACCGAGAAGTTCGTCACCCAGTCGGCCAGCTCGTCGTAGGGGAGGGTGCCGACAGCGACAATGTTTGGGAGCTCGGGAAGGTCGACCCGCTGGGGACCGATCAGTACGACCGTGGCGTCGGGCCGGGCCCGGGCCACGGCCCCGATGAGGTCCACGTCGAGCCGGCCGCCGATGGCTCCGACGAAGCCGATGATGGGACCGCGGTCGCGGAGCTCGGGCGGGATGCCGCCCCGGGATACGAACCGGGAGGGATCGACGCCGTTGGTGATGAGCTCGGCGGCCACACCCTGCTCGGCACAGTTGTCGACCAGATCGGTGGAGACACCGGTCACCAGATCGGCTTCCCGCACCAGCCGTTGGTGGCGGCTGAGGGCCGTGTCGCGGGCCCAGAGCCCGGGGATGTCGGCGACCCGGTCGTACTGCCAGTACACGAACAGATCTCGTTGGACCCGGGGGAGCAGTCCGCGGTGGGGGCTGAACGACACGATCACCCGGGGAATGTCGCCGAGCCATTCCTTGGCCGCCCGGTCCACCTGCCGGCTGATCAAGCGGTCGTTGATGCGGACCGAACCGGTGCGATCGGGGGCCGGGAGGGTACGGGGGCGGAAGACGGTGAGCGCGGCCCCGTCGTCGAGGAGAACCTGCTCGACCTGGTCACGACCGTCCCTGCGCCACCTCGAGCGGGGAGGGTCGACAACCAGCACCGGCCGCTGGCGGGCCAGCGCCCGGGCCAGATGGGTTTCGCTGAGAGGAGGTCGTCCCTCGAAGGGCCGACTCCCGACGAGAAGCACCGCCCAGTCATCGTTCATGCGGCCCCGACGCTAGCGGCTCGCTGCCGAAAGGCCGGGAACGGGCAATCACCGGCGGTCCAACCGTCGTTCTCCGAAGCTGGTTGGGCGCTCGCGTGTTGGGTACCGGCTTGATGTCTCCCGAGATCGAGCATGGGGTCCTGGTTCCAAGGCCAGCTCCTTCACAGTGACAGCGGCTCACGTCGGGCGGCAGCCCCCGACGCGCAACCACCACCCCCAAGATGACCTGACGAAGGGCGGTCTCGCGGGCTGCCGACGGTGAAGAAGCCGCAGGCGACGCCGGAGCCGTCGTGCGGTTGGGTGGCCTCGATGGGCCGACGGCATCCGTGTCAACCAGGTCGACCCCGGCTTGGTCGACGCACCCCTGACGCCGAGGTGGCCGGTCTCGTCCATTACCTCGTGTTGCCGCTGATCGGAACGCTGAGCGGCCCCAGTCCTTACTGGATTCCGAACTGGCGGTCACCGGCGTCACCGAGGCCGGGGACGATGAAGGCGGCCTGGTTCAGGTGGCTGTCCACCGAGGCGGTGTACACCTGATCGACGAGTCCGGTGGCTTCGAGGGCTTCGATGCCCTCGGGGGCCGCCAGCACACAGACCAGGCTGACCAGATCGGCCTTGGCGTCGCGGACGATCCGGCACGCATGCTCGGCCGATCCGCCGGTGGCGAGCATCGGGTCGAGCACCAGCACGGAACGGCCGGCGAGATCGTCGGGGACGGTTGTCAGGTAGGAGTCGGGCTCGAGGGTCTCCTCGTCGCGCCGCAGACCGATGAAGCCGACCTCGCTCTCGGGCAGCAGTTCCTGGGCCGCGCCCAGCATGCCGAGGCCGGCCCGCAGAACCGGGGCCAGCAGGGGCGGTACGGCGAGCCGTTCGGCGGGGGCGGGACCGAGGGGGGTCTGGACCTCGTACTCGTTGGTCTCGAGGTCGCCGGTGGCCTCGTAGACCAGCAGGCGGCTCAACTCGTGCAGGGCCTGGCGGAACAGCGGCGGCGGGGTGGCTTCGTCGCGGAGTTGGGCCAGGCGGGCCGCGGCGACTGGGTGGTCGACGATGAAGACGTCCATCAGTTCGTCAACGCCTCGTAGCCGGGCTTGATGACGTCGTTGATGATGGCCAGCCGTTCGTCGAACGGCCAGAAAGCGCTCTTCATGGCGTTGATGGTGAGCCAGAGGATCTTGTCCCACCCGTATCCGAAAGCGTCGACGAGGTGCATGAACTCCTCGGACTGAGTGGTGGCCGACATCAGCCGGTTGTCGGTGTTGACCGTGACCCGGAACCCGAGCTCGACCAGGGGCCCGATGGGGTGCTCGGCGATGTTGTCGGCGACCCCGGTGTGGATGTTCGACGTTGGGCACATCTCGAGGGGGATGCGCCGGTCACGGATGAAGTGGGCCAGGCGTCCGAGCTCAGGGGTGCCGGGGACATCGAAGTTGATGTCGTCGATGATGCGCACTCCGTGACCCAACCGCTCGGCTCCGCAGAACTGGACTGCCTCCCAGATCGACGGCAGACCGAACGCCTCGCCTGCATGGATCGTGATGTGACCGTTCTCCCGCTGGATGTGGTGGAACCCGTCGATGTGGCGGGTCGGGGGGAACCCGGCTTCGGCCCCGGCGATGTCGAACCCCACGACGCCGGCATCGCGGTGGCGGGTGGCCAACTCGGCGATCTCGGTGGAGCGGGCGTTGGTCCGCATGGCGGTGCAGAGGGTGCCGATGGTGATGTTGCGTCCAGCGGCGCCGATACGGAACCCCTCGAGGGCCGCCTCGACGACCTCGTCGAGGGTCAGGCCATTCTCGAGATGGAGCTCGGGGGCGAACCGAACCTCGGCGTACACGACCCCGTCGTTGGCCAGATCCTCGGCGCATTCGGCGGCGACCCTGGTCAGCGAGTCCTTGTCCTGCATCACACCAACCGTGTGGGCGAACGTCTCGAGGTAGAGGGGAAGGTCGCGCCGGTTCGCGCCCCGGGTGAACCAGGTCCCCAGCTCATCGGGGTCGGTCGTGGGGAGAGCCCCGTAGCCCGTCTGTGCGGCCACTTCGATGACTGTTGTTGGGCGGAGTCCACCATCGAGGTGATCGTGGAGGAGGACCTTGGGCACCGACCGGATGGTGTCGAGGTCGGGGCGGGGTTGGGGCGGGGCCATGGGGTCCCACGCTACCGGTGGACCTGGTCCCGGACGCGGCACCACCAGGCCGCTGGGAAGGAAGCCCGACGGAACCGCAGGTCAGGCGTCGGAGGGTAGGTCGAGGGCGCAGGCCTCGGTGGCCCCGGGCAGACGGTGCCGATTGGGGGCAGTGACCGGGTGGACGGCTCGACTGATGGTTCGGAGGCCGGGCAGGCCCAGGGCGCGGCCGACGACGTTCCAGGGCACGGTGGCGGTCCGCAGGCTGGCCGCGATGGCGTCGTGGCCGGGGCGCGGGGAACGGCCCGGCTCGACCCACCAGGTCGCGGTCAGCACATCGTCAGGGGTGAGGCCGAGGCGTTGGGTTTCGATCGAATGGGCCGGGGGCCAGCACCAGATGCAGGCATGGCGTGGCGCGGCTGGGATCAGCGACCTGCGTTGGGCTTGCGACCCTTGTTGGCCTTGTTCCGGCGGGCCTTGGCCCTCTTCTTCGACGTGCGCTTCGACATGGATCCAACGCTATCGGCGCTGAGGCCCGATGAGTCAGTCGCGGCCGGGGTGGGGGAGCAGGACGACAAGGTCCCACCAGAGCTCCACCGAGCTGATCAGCCCTTCGCCGGTGAGTCCGATCACCGCGATCCCCGAGGTGTGGTGGGTGTCGCCCACCACGTCGCGCACCGTGATGTCGAAGGTGGCGGCCACCCGCTGGCCACAGAGGTGGAGGTCTTTCTCGGTGATCGAGACCTCCTGCCAGCGAAGAGCGAGGACCCCGAACTGGTCGCGGAGGGCTTGGAGGCCGATGGTGGGGTGCGACCCGACGGGTGACTCGCAGAGAATATCGGTGTCGATGACGGCGTCCCAGATGGGACCATCGGGCTCGCGCATTCCCTCGAAGAACGCTGAGGTGGCGTCGACGAGAATCTCCTCGCTCAGTTCCCCGTCTCGCCCGAACCCACTCCTATTGATTCTCATGTCTCCCGCATCCCGTGTCCCGCCTCCCACAGCCCATTATGCCCGACGAGTGTCGAGTGGTTCCGGAATCGCTTCTGCGACGTATGACACAGTAGAACCGGCTTCTTCGTTCTCCTGTGGTCCGAGCTCACCTGGATCCATGCCTAGAGGCGATCGAACGACACAATCCATCTTCAGGGGAGATGGTCGAGGGGCCCGATAGGCTGCTGCGCCGATGGAACGATTCGGGTTCGTCGGGCTCCCCAACGCCGGCAAGTCATCTCTCTACAACGCCCTGACCGGTGGTGGCGCCCTCGCCGCGCCCTACGCATTCGCCACCACCGACCCCAATGTCGGCGTGGCCAAGATCTTCGACCAGCGGCTCGATGCCCTGGCCCGGATGAGTCAGTCACGCAATGTGGTGGCCGCGAGCGTGCAGATCAACGACATCGGTGGCTTGGTGGAGGGGGCAAGCCAGGGTGAGGGGCTGGGCAACAAGTTCCTGGCCGGCATCCGCGAGGTCGATGCCATCGTCTTTGTCCTGCGAGCCTTTCAGGACGGCGACGTTCCGGGACCCACTGATCCCCTGGAACACCTCCGGGTCGTCGAGACCGAGTTGGCGCTCGCCGATCTCGAGACCGTCGAGGACCGGATCGAGAAACGGCGCCGAGCCGCCAAGGGCGACCGCTCGGTGCTGGCCGAGGTGGCCGCCCTCGACGCGGCCCTGGCCGCCTTGTCCGAGGGAACGCCCCTCTACCGGGCCACGCTCACCGGTGAACAGCGCGAAGAGCTCCGCCCCCACTTCCTGCTCACCGCCAAGCCGGTCCTGGCCGTTGTCAATGTGGGCGAGGATCAGCTCGACGAAGTCGACTCGATCATCGAACCGGTCGGCCGGGAGCTCGGTGACTCCCCGGTGTTCGGAGCGTGCATCCAGCTCGAGGCCGAGGCCGCCCTGCTCGATCCCGACGAGCGGGCCGAGTTGCTCGATGGTCTGGGGCTGGGCGAGGGAGCACTGCCTCGGTTCGTCCGGGCCGCCTATCACGCCCTCGGTCTCCGGACCTTCTTCACCACCGGCGAGAAGGAGACCCGGGCCTGGACCTTCCGGGTGGGGTCCCGCGCCCCCGAGTGCGCCGGCCGGATCCACACCGACTTCGAGCGCGGTTTCATCCGGGCCGAGACCATCCACTGGGACGAGCTGCTCGAGCTTGGTTCCTGGCCCGCGGCCCGGGACGTTGGCAAGCTCCGGGTCGAGGGCAAGGAGTACGTCGTCGTCGACGGTGACGTGATGGAGTTCCGTTTCAACGTCTGACTCGGGCATGCTGGTTGGGAAGGCAGACGCCGGAGGTGATCGATGCCCTGGTTGGTGAAAGACGAGCAGGTACTCGCCTCACTCGAGATCGCGGACTCCCCGTCCCGGCGGATGAGGGGGTTGCTGGGTCGGGCTGAGCTGAAGGGCGCCGCCATGCTCTTGGCGGGGGCCCGCGGGGTACACACCTTCGGTATGCGCTTCCCTCTCGACATCGCCTTCTGCGACGCCGATCTCCGGGTCATCGAGATCCGCACCGTGCGTGCCCATCGCCTCACCCGGCCCCGCTACCGGGCCCGCCAGATCATCGAAGCCGAGGCCGGAGCCTTCGCCCGGTGGGACGTCAGGGTCGGAGACGTGCTCGACATACGTGTCCGCGAAGCCGACGACTCCGACGGTTCGGCCGTCCACTCTTGAGCGCCACAGCTCGGCCCGCAGGTGAGCTGGTGCTCGTCGCCACCCCCATCGGCAATCTTGGTGACCTGTCCCCGCGGGCCATCGAGGCCTTCGAACGCTCCGACTTGGTGGGGTGCGAGGACACTCGTCGGACCGGCGGGCTCCTGCACAAGCTCGGTATCAAGCGGCCGATGATCGTGGTCAACGAGCACACCGAGTTCGACCACGAGTCCCGGATCGTGGCGGCGGTCGCGTCCGGGCAGACCGTGGTGTTGGTCAGCGATGCCGGCACACCGGCAGTGTCAGACCCCGGGGCCCGGCTGGTGCAGGCTGTGGTCGCGGCCGGCCTCGCCGTCAGCGCGGTACCCGGGCCGTCGGCAGTGTTGGCCGCCTTGGTGGTCAGCGGCCTGCCCACCGAGCGATTCACCTTCGAGGGCTTTCTGCCCCGCAAGGGTGCCCAGCGGGTTCGTCGGCTGGCCGAACTGGTCGGCGAGGCCCGGACGATGGTGTTCTACGAGGCACCGCACCGACTCCACAAGACCCTCACCGACCTCGCCGACGCCATGGGGGCCAGCCGGCCGGTGGCTGTGGCCCGCGAGCTCACCAAACTCCACGAGGATGTCTGGCGGGGTGAGCTGGGCGACGCCGTCGAGGCCTTTCCCCAGGACAGGGTGAGGGGCGAGTTCGTTCTGGTCGTCGGGGGTCAGCCCCCGCCCCCGGGCGAGGTGGACGATGACGAGCTCACCGCCGCCGTGGCGGCCGAACGTGAGGCCGGATCTTCCACCCGCGACGCGGTGGCCCTGGTGGCCCAACGTTACGGCGTGGCCCGCAACCGGGTCTACCGTCTGGCCACCTGAGGACCCGCGCCGGCACTGGGATCCCCGAGAGTGTCACAGGGGCTCTTTATGGTCAGTGGCATGTTGATCATCGTGCTCGTGAGCGCCGCCGTGCTGGTATTGGTCCTGGCCGTGGCGGGTCTGGCTGCCCGTGAACTCTTGGCCCGGGGCCGGGCCGAGCTCGACGCCGAACGCCACGCCTTGATGGCCACGGTCGATACTGACCGGAGGGCCGTCCTGAACGAGGCGGTGCGGGTCTTGCGTGACGAGCGCGAGGTCGACCGCCGCACCACCCTCGAGACGGTCGTCAACGTCGCCGGGGCCAAGCTGGGTGACCAGCTCGAGGCCGGCTCACGCGAGCTTGATCACCGCAACGAGGTGGTGGGTGAGCAAGTTCGCGAGATGCGCTCGGAGCTTCATCGTCTCCGCGAGCTGATGGGCAGTCTGGACCGCGAGCGCAACCAGCAGGCCAGCCGGCTCGAGAAGGGCCTGGCTGAGGCTGTGCGAACCAGCACCCACTTGGCCGACACCACCCGCGCCCTCCAGGAGGCTCTGGCCAGCCCCAAGGCGCGGGGCCAGTGGGGCGAGCGCATGGCCGATGATGTTCTGAGGGCGGCCGGCTTCGTCGAGGGGGTCAACTACCGGAAGCAGACGGCTCTGCCCACGGGCACGATCCCGGACTTCACCTTCTTCCTTCCCCAGGACCGGATGGTCCACATGGACGTCAAGTTCCCCATCGACAACTACCTGCGCTTCCTGCGGGCCGACGAAGACCTCCAGCGCGACGCCCACCGCACCGCCTTCGCCCGCGACGTCCGGAACCGAATCAAGGAGCTGGGCGGGCGCGACTACATCGACCCAGCGTCCACCACTGACTACGTTCTGCTGTTCATCCCCAACGAGAGCGTCTACGGGTTCCTGCACGAGAACGACAGCGAGTTGGTCGATCTGGCCTTGGGTCGCAAGGTCGTGCTGTGTTCGCCTTTCTCACTCTTCGCGGTACTGGCGGTCATCCGCCAGGCCATCGACAGCTACCAGCTGGCTCGGACTTCCGACGAGATCCTCGAGTGCCTGGGCTCGTTCTCGACCCAGTGGGGGAAGTTCACCGACTCAATGGAGACGGTTGGCAAACGGCTCGAGAGTACCCAGAAGGCCTTCGGCGACCTGAGCGGCACCCGCCGGCGCCAGCTCGAACGCCAGATCGACGAGATCGACCGTCTCCGGAACCGCCGCGACGCCCCTGGAACCGATCAGGCCGAGGTGGCCCCATCTCCCGAACCCGAGACCGCCGGTGATCGCCCCTGGTTGCGGGAGATCGCCGGCTAGGGCACTCAGCTGGGTGGTAGGAGCATCGCTTGGTTGATCGAGAGCTCGACCCGTCGGCGCTTCTTGTCGACGCCGATGATCTTCACCGACACCGTCTCGCCCGGGGTGACCACCTCTTCGGGTACCGACACTCGGTACTCAGCCAGCTCGGTGATGTGCACCAGACCCTCGATGCCGGGGTCGATGCGTACGAAGGCCCCGAAGTCGACCAGACGCGATACCTCACCCTGGACGACGGCCCCCACCTCGATCTGGCGAAGAGGATCTTCGCCGAGGGCCCGCATCGACAGCTTGATACGCCGGCGCTTGATCTTGACGTCCATGACCCTGACCTGGACTTCGTCGCCCACCGAGACCACATCGCTGGGTCGTCGAACCCGGTCCCAGCTCATCTCCGAGACGTGCACCAGACCGGCGATCCCGCCGATGTCGATGAAGGCGCCGTAGTCGACCAGCGACGACACCTTGCCAGTGTGTACCGAGCCCACCTCGAGGCCGGCCAGAAGGTCGTGCTCACCCTTGCGGCGCTGGCGGTTGAGCACCGAGCGTCGGGAGAGGACGAGCCTTTCCTTGTCGGGATCGGCCTCGATGACGGTGGTGTCGAGGTTCTTGCCGACCCAGGTGGTGATGTCGTCACCCTCGACCATCGGCCCGATCTGGGACGTGGGCACGAAGCCCCGAACTCCGCCCACGTCGAGGACGAGTCCGGAGGTGCTGACCTGGCGCACCGTGCCGGTCACGATGGAGTGGTCTTCCATGGCCTTGACCACATCGGTCCAGGCTGTCTGCTTGAGAGCCCAGACCCGGGACAGGGCAACTCGCTGGCGATGGTCCTCTCTGATCAAGACGGCAGCGGTGACGGTGTCGCCCACCGACACGACCTCGCTGGCGTCACGTCCGTCGCTGGTGAGATGGCGGCGGGAGATAACGCCCCGGCGCCCGTCGGGCAGCTCGACCTCGACCTCTTCGGCGTCGACGGCCATGACCCGGACCTCGATGATCTGCCCCGACTCCGACCGCTTGGGCGCGCCGGTGGGGGGCGGTGAGCCTGCGGGTGCGCTGGATCCGATCTCGGGAGTCGCAGCCGTCCCAGGAGCTGCCGCCGGTTCAGCGGGGGCCGGTTCGGTGGCCACCGCGGGGGCGGGTGCTTCTGCTGCTTCTGGGGTGGGTTCGGCCGGTGCTTCCGCGGCCGGGGTCGGGGCCGACTCAGCGGCCGAGGGCTCGGGCGCCGGTTCCGGTTCGGCCGTCTCCTCGATGGCGGCGGCCGGTGTTTCGGCTGGTGGCTCGGGCTCGGGCTCGGGCTCGGCGGGCGGAGCGGGGAATTCGGCCGGGTCCTCCGTGGCGGGTGCAACGGCTGCCGGTTCCTCAACCGGTGGCGAGGGCACTCCGGCGGGAGCCTCCCCTACCGCTGCCAGCTCTTCGGGGGCGGCGGACACCTCCGGTTCGGCTGTAGCCGGGGGTGTGACCTCGACCGGTGGTGTCTCGGTGGTCTCGGTGGCCGGAAGGTCGGGTTGCTGCTCGTCGCCGCTCATCGTTGTGCCCTGTTCGTTGTCGCGGGATCCGCTGGCGAGTCCCCGTCAGATTGGTTCGTGGTGAGGGTGGTCGTCCGTCGCCGGGTGGCGATGCCGGACCCTGACCTCACGGCCGAGAAGGCCGCGGAGCCGGATGCCCCCACAAACGAGAAGGGTGCCACAGATGGTGCCGGGCTGACGATCGCGTACTCATGACGATCCGCCGTCGAATTGAGCTCCCCAACCGTGGGGCCGGTCGGTAGCCTGGTCAGCCGTGTCCCACTTCTACGTGACCACACCGATCTACTACGTGAATGACGCCCCCCACGTAGGGCACGCCTATACCACTGTCATCGCCGACGTTTTGGCCCGGTGGCATCGCCTCCTCGGTGACCACACCTGGTTCCTGACCGGCACCGACGAACACGGGCTGAAGGTCATGAGGTCGGCAAAGGCCAATGGTCTCACCCCCCTCGAGCAGGCCGACAGCACCAGCATTCGGTTTCGAGATGCGTGGGATCAGCTCGGCATCTCCAACGACGACTTCATCCGTACCACCGAACCCCGCCACGGCGAGGCAGTCCAGAAGTTGCTCCAGCGAGCCTACGACAACGGCTACATCTACAAGGCGGCCTACGAGGGGCTGTACTCGGTGTCCGACGAGGCCTACGTGACCCAGGCCGACGTCGACGAGGGCCGGGTGTCGGGCCCGGTCGAGCACATGAGCGAAGAGAACTGGTTCTTCAAGCTCAGCGAGTTCGAGCAGCCCCTGCTCGACTACTACGCCGCCCACCCGGAGGCCATCACCCCGACCTCCCGTCTCAACGAGGCAGTCGGGCTCATCAAGCAGGGCCTGTCCGACATCTCGATCACCCGCACCTCCATCGACTGGGGGGTACCGGTGCCGTGGGATCCGGACCATGTCTTCTACGTCTGGTACGACGCGCTCATCAACTACGCCACTGCAGTGGGCTACGCGTCCGACCCGGAGCGGTTCGAGGAGTGGTGGCCCTCGACCCTGCACGTCATCGGCAAGGACATTCTCCGCTTCCACTGTGTGTACTGGCCGGCCATGCTGTTGGCGGCCGGTATCGAGGATCTGCCCCGCTTCGCCGTGCACGGTTGGCTGCTCATCGGCGGCGAGAAGATGAGCAAGTCGAAGCTCAACAGCATTGCCCCGGCCGACCTGGTCGAGGACTTCGGCATCGACGGCTTCCGGTTCGGCATCCTGCGCGACGCCCCGTTGGGTCCCGACAGCGACTTCAGCTACGAGGGCATGGTCACCCGCTACAACACAGACCTGGCCAACAATCTCGGGAATCTACTGTCGCGGGTGTCCACGGTGGTGGGAAAGAAGTGCGACGGCGTGGCCCCAGCTCCAGACCCCGACAGCCCTCTCGCTCCCATCGCGGCCGAAGCCGTGCAGGCCACCGTTGACGCATGGGAGGCCCTGGCCCCATCGGTCGCGCTGGAGGCCACGTTCCGGCTGGTCCGCGAGGCCAACGCCCACCTCGAGAAGAACGAGCCGTGGAAGGCCGACCCCGGGCCTGATGTCGATCGGGTCCTGGGTGATGCCCTCGAGGTGCTTCGTCTGGTGGCCCTGCTGGCCGGCCCGGTCATCCCCGCCACGGCAGACCAGATCTGGACCCGCATCGGTCTCGACGGTTCCCCCACCGATTGTCGGGTTCCCGACGACGCAGCCTGGGGTGGCTACCCGGGTGGTGCCACCATCGAGAAGGCCAAGCCCCTCTTCCCGCGGCTGGTCACCTGAACCCCACAATGCGCTGGACCGACAACCACTGTCACCTCGGCTACGGCAAGGACGCAGCTCCAATCGACGAGGTACTGGCCGCCGCCCGCGCCGTCGGGGTCGAGCGTTTCGTCAACGTCGGCACCGACCTGGCCACGACCCTTCGGGCGGTCGAGGTGGCCGAGCAGCACCGAGGGGTGTGGGCCACTGCCGGTCTGCACCCTCACGACGCCAAGGAGGGGCTGGGCGGTCTCGAGGACCTCCTCACTCACCCGAAGGTGGTGGCGGTCGGCGAATGTGGGCTCGACTTCTACTACGACAACTCACCTCGTGAGGAACAGTGCCAGGTGTTCGCAACCCAGATCGGTTGGGCCCACACCCATGATCTGCCCCTCGTGATCCACAGCCGTGATGCCTGGGACGACACCTTTGCCATCCTCGACTCCGAGGGCGTGCCCGAGCGCACCGTGTTCCACTGCTTCACCGGTGGACCCTCCGAGGCCGAGAGGGGCCTGGAACGGGGCGCCCACCTGTCGTTCTCGGGAATCGTGACCTTCCAATCGGCCACCGACCTGCAGGCGGCCGCGGCCCTGACACCACTCGACCGGCTCCTCATCGAGACCGACTCGCCCTATCTGGCTCCCGTTCCCCATCGGGGCAAGCCCAACCAGCCGGCATTCGTCGCCCTGGTGGGTGAGGCGGTGGCAGCCGTGCAGAACCGCCCAGTCGAAGAGGTGGCCGACGCCACCTGGGCCACCACCGAGAACTTCTACGGACTCCGCTCGTGAACTCACCCATCGATCTCGAACGGATTCGGACCGACACCCCGGGCGCGGCCGACATCGCCCACCTGAACAACGCAGGCTCGTCGCTGCCCCGCGACCGGTGGTCGACGCGGTCGTGGACTACCTGCGGCTCGAGGAACGGACGGGTGGCTACGAGACGGCCGCCCATCGGGCCGATCAGCTCGACGCCGTCTACGGCGCCACCGCCCGCCTGCTCAACTGCCAGCCCGATGAAGTGGCGTTCACCACATCGGCGTCCAGCGGTTCGAGTTCGGCGAACAGAACTATGAGGGCAAGGTCGGCCTCGGGGTGGCCACCCAGTACGTCCTCGACATCGGCATCGACGCGATTGGCCAGTGCATTGCCGTCCTGGCCGGTCGCCTCCGCTCCGACCTGGCCGCCATCGACGGCGTCGAGGTCCGCGACGAAGGAGTCGAGCAGTGCGGAATCGTGACCTTCACCGTCGCCGGCCATGAAGCCGTGGCGGTTTCCAGGCCCTGAAGGGCCGCGGGGTCAATGTGTCGGCCCCGGGTGTCCACAATGCTCAGAACGATCTGGCCCCACGCGGGCTCGACGCGGTTGTCCGAGCAGGCGTCCATTACTTCAACACCGACGCCGATCTCGACTCACTACTCACCGTGGTGGCTGAACTCTCTACGTGACGCCCAGGTTGCGGTTTGGTTACGGCTACCCCTAGCGTGACAACCGTATGGCCATGATCGACCCCCACTGCGAAGCCGCGCCCCAGCGCCGGCGTCTGCGCCATTGGCTGGCCGGGAGCGCAGTCGCCTTGGCCGGGCTCGGGGTGGCCGGGTTCGTCGACTCCCAGTTGGCCACCGCGTCATCGGCAGCCGAGTCGTTCGCCCAGGTGATGGAGGCCCCCGCCACCACCACCCTGGTGCCCTCCACCACCACCACCTCCACGAGGTCGAGGCAGATTGTCGATCAACTCCGTGTGGCGGGTCCGATTACCGCTGACGTGCTCCTGCTCAGGGCTGCTGGGTTCGGTTCCTCGGCCCTCAGCACCACGGCCGTGCCCAACGACGACAAGGCCACGACGACCACCCTGGCTCCCACCATCACCCCCCCGCCCACTACAGCGGCCCCTGTCACCGCCCCGCCCACCACGGCGGCCCCTGTCACCGCCCCGCCCACCACGGCGGCCCCTGTCACTGCCCCGCCCACCACGGCGGCCCCTGTCACTGCCCCGCCCACCACGGCGGCCCCTGTCACCGCCCCACCCACCACCGCGGCCCCTGACACCACCACCACGACACCGCCCGAGCCCACCCTCAGCGCTGAGGACCTGGCCCAACTCCGGGCCTGTGAGTCCAGCGGCAACTACCAGGCTGTCAACCCCCGCGGCCCCTACCTC
>JAAEMS010000142.1 GCA_024225275.1 Actinomycetes bacterium | reverse complement strand
TCGAGGGGGAACCAGATGTTGGGATCCTGCTGGAAGGCGCTGGGGGCGGAGTGAGCCACGGACCGGGCTCGATCTCCTCCATGGCCGCGGCCCGAGCCCGCATGTGCTCGGCCTCCGATGGGTGCAGATCGGACAGTCGAACCATGGCTTGCTCCTAGGGTCGATCGAGGGTCACGCGACCGAACTCGATCTCCCGATCGGCGGTCTCGTACCCCTCGTCGCCAGGGAATACGATCCGGTCCGGACCATCGATACCGGTGACTATGCGCACCATCTCGACCTCGCCCCCCGACGCGGCGGCCACGGCCTCGGCCGCTCGGTGGAACGGCAGGAGCCGCATCATCATCGCGATGGTCGGCGTCATCATGATCATCTCACCGGTGCGGTTCAGGGCCACCGCGTCGGCCGGCCGAACCCACTCGTGGTGCACCGCCTCGTCATTGTCATGGAGCGGGGTCTGACCCGCGGGCATGGCCGCCAGGAAGAAGCGGGTGTCGTAGCGCCGGGGTGGCCCCATCGGGGTGAGCCAGTGCCCGACATAGTGCATGTCGGTGAGCTCGAGGCGCAGTTGCTCACCCTCGATCACGTCCATGAACGGAAGGCTGCCGTCGTTGACCTGGTCGCGGTATTCCGAGAACCGCTCCTCGACATCGAGCGGCGAGAGGTCGATGAGGTGGTCCTCGCCCACCCGGTGGGCCAACAGCACGCCGGCTTCCTCGAACATCTCCCGGAGGGAAGCAACCCAGAAGGCGAGGCCGTCGGCGCCGACCTCGAGAGCAGCCGAGGCGGAGGCGTCGTCCTCGCCGGTGCAGAGGGCCTCGACCCGACCGTGTCCGTCCTCGGGGTCCACGGCGCCACCCGGATACACCCACATGTCACCCACGAACACCGAGCGGGCGTTCCGCTTCAGCATCAGGACGTGGAGATCGGGGCGGTCGTCGACGATCATCACCGTGGCGGCCGGCCGGATCGGCACTGCCTCGGGGTCGAAGTCCAGGTGGGCGTACCGGTCGCTGGCGTCGGGTGAATCCGTATTCGACATCCCCGACACCCTGGCACACGAGCGCCGGGGGCGGGCCGGTCCGGTCCCACCGCTCGAGAACCGGTCGGTGGAACGGAACTATCCTCGCGACACAACCGAAGGGGAGGTCCTCCCATGATCACCGCCATGCCTCGCATCGCAATTGCTGTTCAGGACTTCGAAGCCGCGGTCACCACGTTCCGCGACGTCTTGGGGATGCCAGTCGTCGACCTCTCGCCCGACACTGTGTCGTCGCTCGGCGCTCACGTGGGCATGTGTCGGCCACCCGGGGGGAGCAATATCGAGCTCATGGCCCCGGCCAACCCCGACCTGGCGCTGAGCCAGGCCCTCCAGCGCTTTCTGGATCGACGGGGCGAGGGCTTCTACGCACTCATGCTCGAAGCCCCCAATCCCGACGCCGAGGCCGATGAGCTCCTCGCCCGTGACGTCGAGGTGCTGCCTCTCATGGAAGGAGCCGGAGGCCGTGACGTCCATCCCCGATCGACCCATGGTGTCCTGATCCGGGTGTACCCCGACAACTCGGTACCTCCCCAGGACGATCTGGTGAGCCACGAGCCCCACCTGTCGGGAGTCACCCGCGCCATCATCGCCACCACCGACGCGGTGAAGGCGGCCAAGGCCTACGGCGATGGTCTGGGTCTCGAGGTGGGCGACCGGGTCGAGGACTCCCAGCGCGGTGTTCTGGCGGTCACATGCCGGCCCCCTCAGGGTGGTGTCATCGAGCTCGTATCGACCATCGACACCGGCGCCCCCTTCGCCGGTGCCGTCGCCCAGCACCTCGAAGAGAAAGGCGAAGGCATCTACGCCCTGGTGCTCCGGGCCGAGGACCCCACGAGCGCGGCAGCGACGCTCACCGGTCGAGGTGTCGCGGCCGGAGGAGACTCTGGCCTCGAGGTGTCGGTCTTCGGCGCCCGGATCCTGCTCAGCCCGACTGGCTGATCGCCGCCCACACCTTCTCCGACGTCAGGGGTAGGTCGATGTGCTCGACCCCGAACGGCGCCAGTGCGTCGAGCACGGCATTGTGAATGGCGGGCGTCGCGACGACCGTGCCCGACTCGCCCACACCTTTCACGCCCAACGGGTTGAGCGGCGACGGTGTCTCCATCTCGTGGGTCTCGAACGAGGGAGTCTCGGCGGCCGACGGGATGCCGTAGTCAGCGAAGGTCGTGGTGAGCGGCACCCCCTCGGGGCTGTAGGCCATCTCCTCGAACAGGGCGGCACCAACGGCCAGCGACAGGCCGCCATGGACCTGCCCCTCGGCCAATACCGGCTGGAGCACGGTGCCCGCATCATCGACGCTCACCAGTTTCCGAAGGTCGATCCGGCCCGTCTCCGGGTCGATCTCGACCACCGCGATGCAGGCACCGAACGCGAAGCTCCCGGCCCGCTTCTCGGGCGAGAACTTGTGCTCGACCTCGAGGCCACCGAGCTCACCCCACCCCAGGCTCCGAGCCGGCGTCCCCACGACGTGGAAGGCGGCGGCCTCGCGATCGAAGACCGTGTCCTCGCTGCTGGCCTCGAGCAGATCGGCAGCCCGGTTCCGGGCTGCCTCGACCAGATCGATCGCGGCCCCATGGGCGGCCGAACCACCCAGCTGGGCCGATCGCGAACCGGTGGTGCCCCCGCCGTAGGGGGCGTAGGCGGTATCGCTGTGGATGATGTCGACCATCGCGGGATCGACGCCCAGCACCTCGGCCGCCAAGGCCGCGAAGGTGGTCTCGTGACCCTGCCCGTGGGCTGATGTGCCGACAACGAAAGCAAACCGCCCGTCGGCGCCGAGAGTGCCGGTGGCGGTCTCGCCCTCACCCCCGCCGGTGATCTCCACGGTGCAGCTCACCCCGATGCCCAGGAGGGGTCCCCCGTCCGAGCGGCGGGTGGCCTGGTGGGCTCGAAGCTGTTCGTATCCCGCGGCTGCGACGACCCGGCGAATGGCCTCGGGGTAGTTGCCGCTGTCGTAGGTCGAGCCAATGGGGGTGCGGTACGGGAAGGCATCGGCCGGAATCATGTTGTGGAGCCGCACCTCGATCGGGTCCATGCCGATGGCCGCGGCGAAGCGGTCGACGGCCCGCTCGATGTCGTGGGCGGCCTCGGGCCGACCGGCCCCCCGGAACGCCACCGTCGGGGTCGTGTTGGTCACAACCGACGTGCCCCGCACCGAGGCCACTTCGATCTCGTACACACCGGTACCCGAATTGCGCAGGTTGTTGGTGATGTTGGTGCCCATGGCCGGATAGGCGCCGCTGTCCTGGAGGGCATCGACGGAATAGGCCTTGATGGTGCCGTCGCGATCGCCCCCAATCCGGATGCGATGGGTCGAGGCCCGACCATGGCCCATGGCCAACGCGGCCTCGCTGCGGGTCTCGGTCCAGCGCACCGGCCTCCCCAACTCACGGGAGGCCCACGCGGCCACCACGTCCTCGGGATAGCAGCCCCAGCCACCCTTCGCTCCGAAGCCGCCACCCACATTGGGCGCGATGGCCCGAACCGTGCCGGGCTCCAAACCGAGCAGGGTCTCGATGACGTGCTTGGCGCCGGCCGGGCGCTGTGAGCACACCCACGCCGTGCACTGGTCACCGTCCCAGGCAACCGCACCGGCGAGGGGTTCGATGGGACTGGGGGCCAGGCGAGGGTGCCGGAGCTCGAGCTCGACTGTCACCTCGCACGCCGCCCATGCCTTGTCGGGAACGGGGTCGAGCTCCCAGTCGAGTGCCACATTGGTGCCGGCATGCTCGTGGAGGATGGTCGTTCCGGCTCGGCTTTCGTCGAGGTCGAGCACGACCGGCAGGGGGTCGTAGTCGACGAACACCAGCTCGGCCGCATCGGCCGCCTGCCCCTTCGACTCGGCCAGCACGACCGCCACCGCCTCACCCACGAAGCGCACCACATCTACGGCAATGAGTGGACGCCACAGGTCGCGGTTCATGTTCGGCAGCCGGGGGGGTAGGGGCCAGCCGTCGACCTGGGAACCGGTGTAGACGGCCACGACGCCATCCATGGCCACCGCCTCGGAGGTGTCGATCTCGGTGATGTGGGCATGGGGCTCTACCGAACGCACGAAGTGGGCATGCAGAGCCCCCTCGAGCTCGGGTGGCCGGAGACCGTCGATGTAGGTCCCGAGGCCTCGCAGCAGAGGAGGATCCTCGCGTCGACCGGCGAACGATGTGTGGTCCATGGCCGGCACGCTAGGGCATCCCGGTGAGCCCGTATTCACCCTGACCGTCCGTCTCGGGCGATCCCCGGGCGGCTAGAGCGAGCCCAGGTGGTCGAGGGTTGCCGGGTCGGCATCGACCAAGCCGCGGGTGGCGATGCGAGCCAGGAACTGGCGCCACCGGTCATCGACCCCGAAGATGCTGGCCAGCAAGGGCTCGGCCTCAACGGCCCGACCCGCGTTGACCAGGGCGATGGCTTCCCAGAATCGGATCTCGGCGCTGTCGGGCACCAGTTGGCTGGCCCGATGGTGACGTTCGACCGAATCATCGACCTGGCCGCCCTCGACGGCAGAGTCGGCCACCGACATCTCGTCGTAGGCCCGGCGGAGTACCAGGAGACGGCGCAGCTCCCCCAGCGGGTCGGGGTGATCGTCGACCCGGAGGTCGACCAGCCTGTCCTGCCATGACCACGCCGACGGCTGGGCGGCCACCACCAGGAGGGCGGCCGACTGCCGGCCGCGAATGTCGCCCCCCTCGGCCTCGCCGGCATCGAGGGTCAGCAGGAGGCGTTCGGCCAGGGGTAGGCCGCCCCCCTGCCCGAAGGCTGAGGCCATGGCCGGCCAGACGGTGTCGTGCTCCATCATGTTGGCCTGGATCGACCAGCCATCCCCGGCCATGTGGCCGGCCGCTTCGACACATGACGATCCGGTGTGGGTGGCGACCCGACCCTTGGCGTCAACGAGTCCTACTTGACGCCAAGCCGACCCTTCGTCGGCGGCGGTGAGCTCGGCCAGCGCATCCGCGGGCGCCATGCCGGAGGCCATCCGGGACAGTCCGTGGGGCCCGTAGGCCCGCTCGATCATCGACTGGGTGGCAACCATGCCCACGCCGGCCTCACCCCAGAGCACGCTGGTGCCCACCGAGAACCAGTGGGACTGGACCGCCCCACCGAGCTCCCCCGTCTCCGGGTCCCGGGCAACAACAGAATAGGTCATGAGCACACCTCGACGTTGAGGGGTCCGCCGTGAGGC
>JAAEMS010000141.1 GCA_024225275.1 Actinomycetes bacterium | reverse complement strand
CTTCACCGCTTCCGCCACTCATCGAACCCGTCCGGAGATCCGACACGAACGGCCAGAGCCCCATCACACAAGGGTGCCCGGGGCTCATCAGATTGATTGCCGTAAGCCCTGCCAAACACTCGGCCAGGGCCTGGGCGAGTGGGATGTCCCGCGGGTCGCCCCTGACCTGCCCCCAGGATCATCGCCGGTCTCGAGCCTGCGCATGGCCCAGCTGAGCGGCTCACGGGGGCTGCTGCAGCCAGGCGTTGAGTTGGGGCTCCAGCGGTCTCGGTTGTCGATGAGGCGGCCGATGATCAAGACAGCGGTGGCGAGACGTAGCGTCGCGTAGCGGTGCCGTTCCCGGCGGTCGGTGTTTCGTCGGCGCTGGCCGTGGTTGGACCACCAGGTGTTGGTAGCTTCGACGATCCATCGCAGCCCGAGGGTGAGCCGGTCTGGTTGACCAGGTTCGGGTTTGGTGTCTCGTTTCTGGATGTCGAGACCGGTGAGCCCGTGCACATGAAGCCTGAACGCTGCCTGCACCAACACCTTGCCCCGGTCATGTACCGGCACCCCCGGACCCCGCCACACCAGCGCCCCCGACAACGCCTCACCCAAGCCAAGCCGGTCAGCGAACGTTCCCACCGCGTCCAACCCAACATGGGCCACGGCCCCCGTTCCGCCAGGTTCAACCTTCACACGACAAGCGCTGTTACCGTTCGCCTCGGAAGTGCCCTTCTTGCTATGGACCTGCTGGCCTGGAACACCTGGAGAATCCCTCACCAGAAGGGCTTTTCCGCGGACGCGGACCAATCACCCCAATAGGCGCCGAGAAGAACCGGGGCTAGCGGTCCTTCAGCGCTCCAAAGGCATTGGTGGTGTAGCAGAGAAGTGATGCCACGAGGCAGCCCGCTAGTTGGCCGGCCAGACCAAGGCATGCGGCCTTGAGTCCGTAGCCGAGACTCTCGCGGTAGTTGGGTGACAGCATGAGCACGGCGAACACGGATCCCGCGAGGGTGCCGAGAAGCGCAGCGAGCGAGGAATCGACCACCCTCACTGCCATGACTTCGGACCGGTTCAGGCCAAGAATGCGATATAGCGCAGTCTCCGACCGTTTGGACCACGTTGCAGTGATGGCTGCGAGAAGGAAGACCAGCGATCCAGCAGCCCAGGCGAGGTGGGTCTGCCGCATGGCCCACAACTCGGCGCCGAGAGTGCGCTCGTCGGCAGTCAGCAGAACTCGGCTGACGACCATGTCTGACCGTCCCAACATCGCAGGCAGGCTCGCTGCGATACTACTCGCAGATGGGGCGATAGCAACGATGCATCGATCGGCGTACCCATCCATGGGGTCGATGGCAAACGCTCCCAACGAGTAGCCAGGCGAAAGCACCGAGAGATCCGCAGAATTGACAGGGACCACATGGATGCCCTCGGCATCCTCCAGCGCCAACGTGGCACGGGATTCGTAGCCGAACAGTTCGACCCATTCTTCTCCGAGTGTGAGCCCCGTACTCTGTAGGCGACGACCAGTAGACGAGAGCACATCGTGCATGCCGCTGCTGACCGAGTGGACTTGGATCTGCCTGTCGGCCAGGCCAGGAAGGTCGAAGAGGACAGGCGAATCGACAAAGCTTGACCCCTCAACGCTGGGCGACGCAGCGAGTTGGACGCAGGCTCGCCGAGAGATCACGCGTTCTGGTCTGTCCGATGCCTGTTCAATCCTGACAAGGTAGCCGCCGTCCTGCCTGAACCTCTCATCAGTTTCCAGCGCTGCCTCGGCATTCAAGGTCTCGCCTGCGATGGTGCCGATGGCCACCACCGCGGATATCAGGGTCAATCCAAACGCGAGGAGCCGACCCGCGCCGAATGCCCGCATGCCTTCCACCAGTGTGGCCCGGAAGCGACGATCTACCACTGCTGAAGACCCGTTGACGTCAGCTCGTAATGCCGTTCGCACGCCTGCGCAACTCGGAGGTCGTGTGTTACGACCACGACTGCTGGGCGGTGCGGTGAGCTGGCTCCCAGAAGTGCCTCGACCACAGTCTCGGATGTAGTTGTGTCGAGTTGGCCGGTTGGTTCGTCAGCGAGTATCAGATCCGGGCTGCTGGCAAGCGAACGGGCGATGCTCACACGCTGGAGTTCCCCACCTGAGAGGGTTCGCGCTCGATTGTTGAGAAGGGAGTCGATCCCTAGTTGCGAGGCAACAGCTTCGGCACGGCTAGCTGCCACGCCACGGGCTTGGCCAGCCAAGACTGCCGGTAGCGCAATGTTGCTCAGGACACTTCGATTGCCGAGTACGTTCCCTGTCTGTAGCACCCACGCAATCGAACTCAGTCTCTCCTCGCCCTTTCTGGCTGGCTGCGAGTGTCGGACTACTCCCAGATCAGGGCTGGCAATCCCTCCAATGAAGGACAGCAATGTCGACTTCCCGACCCCTGACGGCCCGGTAATTGCTACGGAATCGTGACGACCTATCGTCAAGTCGACTCCACCGAAGAGTTCGCGTCTCGACCCAAATCGGTGGCCAACGTCGATACATGACACCAGATCAGTCATGGAGAACAAGGCACGCCGTCGGGGCCGTCAGACGACACCAGCACCTCGGTCCGAGATGGGAGAACTGGAAGGATCCGTGCAACACCTAGCCTCGACCCGGTGACTACGACCTGCCAAACTCTACCGTCAGCACTTCGGACACATGTTGTTCCATCGCCGGCAACTTCGACTGCAGCTGCTGGCACTGTCTGCCACTGTGCCGGCTCTGTCAGTTGGACGACACCGTCGATTGTCGTCTCACCGGTGTCGAAATGATGTCCCAACCCGACCAAGTCGAGTTCAAGGTCCCCAGACGGGGTGAGAGCAACCGGTGGGACCCCTGCCGTGACGAACTCCCACGAGCCTAGCGTACTTGGCAACTCCAGTAGGGCTCCATCTCGTCCGACGACGGTGGCGCCTGTCAACGCCGAGCCAGAGGTGAACAGGGTCGATTCTGCTGGGAGGTGCTGCCCGAGTGCCACTTCAAATTCCCCGATTGAACTGACTGACGGTGGGAGCCAGAGCACATACTCGGGCTTGAAGACACCGGTTCGTGACCAACCCATAGACACTTCAAATTCCTGGACGGCGCCGACAAACACCGCGTCGACCGTCACTCCTTCCAATCCGGCGTCAGCGAGCAGACCAAGATCGCGGAACAAGTCAGCCACCCCATCCACATCGCCACCACTGGCTCCCCGTTCCAGCGGACGCCAGAGGGGCTGTGGAGCGAGCAGAATCGGCCGCTCAATTCCATCCAGGGCGAGAAACGCGCGGCCGCTAACGAGAGGCACCGGCTCTCCGAGCCACGTCACTCGTCCAGAGGCTTGACCGATGGAAACGGTCGTCGCGGGACCGTAGGTGAACTCCATCAACACCGGAGTCACTAGGGACGACTCGTCGGTTCCAATCGGCACAATGTGTGCCTCTTCCTGTCGGGTTGCCGACTCGAACCGGGGGCCATCATATCCTTCATTCAGGAGCCATCCCCCAACAAGGGCAAGACAAATGGCAAGAACTAGTAGCGCTCGGCTCACGATCTACTCCTTGACATAACCTCAATGAACGTTCATTCAGCGGACGCCTCGTCACAGGCAGCAGAGTCTGCAAGATCTGCAATATATATCTGATACAGGTCGCGGATCTCCGACGCTGACAGCTGGTTCTCGGCCTCAGACAGCGTTGACGGAACGTCGAACCCTGAGCGCGCAAGGCATGGTAAAACTTGAGTATTCCACTCTCGTTCATTCTCCAACTTGTCAGCGGACCGAATAGCGACGTTGCTCGACTCGAAGCTAATCTGAGCTTCCATGAACTTCCTGTTGTAACAGTCCTCAATAGTGACGGAGTCCGCATCCTGATACGAGTACTCGTAGGTCCCAAACTGCGTATTTGTCTCAACGGAAAGCAGAGTACCACCGTTCTCTGACACGCATGATTGGAACTCCTCGAACGCTTGATCGTAGGCCTGGCGCGATACTGCCGAGGTCGGCGTGACTTCGGCACTATCGCTGGACCCAGTACAGGCAACCGAGGTTACGGTCAATGCCATCATTACACCGAGAGCGGCGATCCTCAAATGACCAGACATCTACTTAATCCAGTCGCTTCCCTCGGCGCTCAGGACAGGCGTCCACTGTGGATAGTTCTTCACGCTCCAGTCGGAGTGTCTTTCACCCACAGTGTAGTCATAAGAGTATTGGCCCCAAACGTAGCCTACACCCGGCTGGGCGTACTTTGACTTCACTCTCATCCAATCACATTCATTCGCCAAATTCGTACGGGTCGAATGTGAACTCTCATAGGACGTCCACTTCCCGTTCCCGCCGGGTCCACACCCTCCCGCCGCGGCGGCGTGGTCCACGCCGATACCTGCGCCACCGACCATTGAAATGGTGAGTGCAGCAGCCGTTATGGTTCGCTTCAGTGTCATGACTCACCCTCGGTTCTATTGTAGTTGACTCGCTTCGGTCCTGATGATACGGGTCGAACGTGGGATGAACATGAGACGGGCGTGAGAATGTTCTTAGGGCTCACGCCGGGTTTGGTTGAGCG